>CAZAPI010000001.1:0-40782 GCA_964486945.1 uncultured Rikenella sp.
CAGGCGTTGCCTGTTTTGCTGACTGTAACTACCCCTTTCGGGCCGCCGATGCCGCGGAAATTTTTCTCACTCGCCGGCGACCGCAAGGTCGCGTGCCCCGAACCGACACCGCAGCTGAGGAGCATGGAGCTTGCTCCGATGGCCGAAGCGCAAGGAGGAACCGAGAGCACAGCCGAAAGTCAAAAAGGCCCGGCACGCTTGGCCAAGGCGCAACGTGCAAGACCCCGAAGGTCAACAAAGAGAGGTTCCCTGCGGAAGTGATAAAACCGGAAGATTATTCGATCATCGCCTTGTTGAGCAAGTGGATCACCTTACTGATCTCCATAAACGACGCCCCCTTGGCCGCCCCGAACGAGCCGCCCACCACGACCACCAGGTCGTCGTTGGCGATCTTGTGCTCCTTTTCAAGAATCAGCAGCATCTGGTAGCTGAACCGGTCGTGCGCAATCGCCGGCTCCGCATACTCGGCATACACCCCGTACGACAAGGCCAGTTCGCGCATCACATGCTTGCGGTAGCAAAGCGCATAGACCGGCTTCTCGCCCCGGAATGCCGCCAGATAACGTCCCGTCCGTCCCGACAACGTATCGATCAGCACCGCCTTGACCGGCAGGTTCGTACAGGCCCGCACCGCCGATCGCGCCAGCTGGGCCGTGATCTCGTTGTTGATGCGCACCATGTTGACATCGATGATCGGCGACACCTCCCGCTCGATCGCCAGCGCGATCTTAGTCATCGCTTTGACAGCCTCGACCGGGTACTTGCCGTTGGCCGTCTCGCCGCTCAGCATGATCGCGTCCACCCGCTGGAAAATGGCGTTCGCCACGTCGCTCACCTCTGCCCGCGTCGGCCGAGGATTATTTATCATCGAGTGCAGCATCTGCGTGGCGATAATCACCGGTTTCTTGCTCTCGATGCACTTCTGCACCAGATTCTTCTGCACGATCGGGATCTCTTCCGCGTTCAGCTCCACCCCCAGGTCGCCGCGCGCCACCATCACCGCATAGGTATGGTCCAGTATCTCGTCGATATTGTCGACCCCCTCCTGGTTCTCGATCTTCGAGATAATCTTGATCGAGCTGTGCTCCGCATCCAGGATCTTCTGTATCTCCAGCAAGTCGCCCTTATGCCGCACGAACGAATGGGCGATAAAATCGAGGTTCATCCTCACCGCCCAATGGATATATTCTATATCCCGTTCGGTCAGCGCCGGCAGGTGCAGGTGGACCGCCGGGATATTGACACTCTTTTTGCCCCTGATGACCCCGCTGTTTTTGACCCGCGCGATCAATGCCCCGTCGATCTTATCCGCCACCTCCAGGGCAATGTCCCCGTCGTCGATCAGCACCGCCACGCCGACTGGCACCTCCTCGAATATATCCTTGTCGTTGAGAAAGATGCAATCCCGCGACGAGAGCATCTCGTTGTCGTCCGTCCCGCGCATGGTAAGCATGTCGCCCTCGCTGACCGGGATCCCCTCGTCGGCCGTCCGCGTGGTACGGATTTCCGGCCCCTTGGTATCCACCAGTATGGCGATTTTCTCCGACACGGCACGGGTGTTGTTGACGATATTCGTGGCCCCCTCGAACGAGGTGTGGGCCGAATTGATGCGCACCACGTTCATCCCCTCCTCGTACAGCGAACGGATAAAATCCACGTCGCAACGTCGGTCCGAAATGGTGGCTACTATTTTGGTTTTCTTTTCCATATTACATGTTTGAACGTCGGCTCAATTCTTTTTTAACCCGGAGCCAGCGCAGGCAAAACCGAGCAACGCGAGTGTTGCAACTCTGCGCCGGCTCCGGACTGGCCGCCGGCACGGCAGAACAAGACCCCTACACTAAACCGAACTACGAAATACTAAAGGAAACTGTAGACGGCCAGCCGGTAGGACTGCATTCCGAACCCCATTACCGATCCCGCGCAACGCGGCGCGATCAGCGACACATGGCGGAACTCCTCCCGCGCCATGATATTCGAGATATGCACCTCCACCGTTTTCAGGCCGCAGGCCGCCACCGCACCGATCGCATCCGCTATCGCCACCGAAGTGTGGGTATATCCCCCGGCATTCAGCACCACCCCGTCATATTTCCCGCGCGCAGCGTGCAAAGCATCGATAATCTCCCCTTCCACGTTCGACTGGAAATAGTCCAGTTCCGCCCGATCCCCGAACTCAGCGACCAGCTCCGTCAGGTAATCCTCGAACGTCTGCGAGCCGTAGACCTCCTTTTCGCGCAGGCCCAGCAGGTTCAGGTTCGGCCCGTTGATAATCAGCAGTTTCTTCATTATTTTCCCGATCGAAGTTCAAATTTAGTGCAAATTTGGGTAATTTCGCCCGGCCCGGCGCGTTATTTTTTTCATTACGCCCGCAGCGCACGACCGGAAAATGAGTGAGCAGACAACAGAAACGACATGGCAGCAAGCCTTGGACAGTTACCGGGAGTACCTCCGTTTCGAGCGGGGACTTTCGGCTAACAGCATCGAAGCCTACCTGCGCGACGCGGGGCAGCTCGCCGCATTCATCCTCGGCAGCGGCAGCCCGAAAGAGCCGGCAGAGGTCGTACCGGCCGACATCGAAACCTTCATGGCCCACATCTACGACACCGGCTCCGGCGACACCACGCAGGCACGCACCCTGAGCGGCGTGCGCAGCTTCTTCACCTACCTGCTCCACGCCGACCGCATCCAGACGCTGCCTACCGAACTGATCGACTCACCCAAAATCGCCCGCAAGCTGCCCGACACGCTATCCTACGAAGAGATCCGCCGGATGCTCGAAAGCATCGACCTCGGCGCGCCGCTCGGCCACCGCAACCGGGCCATACTCGAAGTGCTTTACTGCTGCGGACTCCGCGTGAGCGAGCTGGTGAACCTGCGACTGAACGACATCTTCGCGACAGAGGGGATCGTTCGGGTGACCGGGAAAGGGAACAAGCAGCGGCTGGTACCCATCGCCGACACTGCATTACAGCAAGTCGAATTCTACCTGGAACAGCGGCGCACGATGCCCGTAGCGGCAGACTCGGCGGAGATCGTTTTCCTCAACCGGCACGGCCGGAAACTGACCCGCGTGATGATCTTCACCATCATCCGCAAAACGGCTGCCGCAGCAGGGATAACCAAGACCGTCAGCCCGCATACCCTGCGCCATTCGTTCGCCACGCACCTGCTGCAAGGCGGCGCCGACATCCGGGCCGTACAGGAGCTTTTGGGCCACGAATCCATATTGACGACGGAAATCTATACCCATCTGGAGATGTGCGATCTGCGCGATGCCTTGGAACTCCACCCGCTGGCCCATTCCGAAACAAGGAAAAACAAGCCAGTTGAAACCGACGACAAATAGATTACAAATTGCTGTATT
Source organism: uncultured Rikenella sp. (assembly GCA_964486945.1). Classification (GTDB taxonomy): domain Bacteria; phylum Bacteroidota; class Bacteroidia; order Bacteroidales; family Rikenellaceae; genus Rikenella. Next base: position 3,368 of record CAZAPI010000001.1, read on the forward strand.
TCACATAATTAAAAGAACATAAATCCTTTTGGATTTCGTAATCCTCCGGGACAAAACTTTGACCGGGGGATTTTTTGTTTTTTCATTTGCGTGACTAAGATTGCCAATACGAAGAATGAAACCACTACGCAGCGATGTAACCACAAAGGGGCGTCGGATGGCCGGGGCCCGGAGCCTCTGGCGGGCCAACGGCATGAAAGACTCCCAGTTCGGACAGCCGGTGATCGGCATCGTCAACTCTTTCACGCAGTTCGTGCCGGGACATACCCACCTGCACGAGATCGGTCAGCAGATCAAACAGCTGATCGAAGCCGAAGGGTGCTATGCCGCCGAGTTCAATACGATCGCCATCGACGACGGAATCGCCATGGGACACGGCGGGATGCTCTACTCGTTGCCTTCGCGCGACCTCATTGCGGATTCCGTGGAATACATGTGTCAGGCGCACGGAGTGGACGCTATCGTGTGCATTTCGAACTGCGACAAGATCACGCCGGGGATGCTGATGGCGGCCATGCGGCTGAATATTCCGGCGGTGTTCGTCAGCGGCGGGCCGATGGAGGCCGGGATGGTCGACGGGGAAGCCTACGACCTGATCGACGTGATGGTAAAGGGGGCGGATCCGGAGATTTCGGACGAAAAGCTGACCCGAATCGAACAGAAGGCTTGCCCCACGTGCGGCTCCTGCTCGGGGATGTTTACGGCTAACTCCATGAACTGCCTGACCGAAGCGCTGGGCCTTTCGCTGCCGGGCAACGGCACCATCGTGGCGACGCATACCAACCGGTTCAAGCTGTTCGAAGCGGCGGCGAAACTGATCGTCCGTAATGCACGGGAATACTATTTCAACGACAACGACAAGGTTTTGCCGCGGTCGATCGCCACGAGACAGGCATTCCTGAACGCCATGTCCCTGGACATTGCCATGGGCGGCTCGACCAATACGGTGCTTCACCTGCTGGCGGTGGCGCAGGAGGCAGGCGTAGATTTTACGATGAAGGACATCGACGCATTGTCGCGCAAGCTGCCGGTGCTGTGCAAAGTGGCTCCCAACCACTCGTCATACCACATTCAGGAGGTCAACCGGGCGGGGGGCGTCCTGGCTATTCTGGGGATACTGATGCGTGCCGGACTGATCGACGGGACGACCGTTCGGGCAGACGGCCTCGACCTGGCGCAGGCGGTGGCGAAATACGACATCTACAACCTCGGCACCACGGCCTCGTCCGACGACACGGAGCGGTACCTGTCGGCTCCGGGAAATCACAAAGAGGTCAACATTTTGCTGGGTTCGCAACACACGATGTACCCGGACTACGACAACGACCGCGAAAAGGGGTGCATCCGGGACATCGAGCATGCTTATATGAAAGACGGCGGGCTGGCAGTGCTCTACGGAAACATCGCAAAGGACGGCTGTATCGTAAAGACGGCAGGGGTCGACGCCTCGATACTGGTTTTCGAAGGGACAGCGAGGGTATTCGACTCGCAGGAACAGGCCAGCGCGGGGATATTGGGAGGCGTTGTGCAGGCAGGGGACGTTGTGATCATCCGCTACGAAGGTCCCAAAGGGGGGCCGGGGATGCAGGAGATGCTCTACCCTACTTCGTACCTTAAAACAGTGAAGTTGGACAAGGCGTGCGCGTTGCTGACGGACGGCAGATTCTCGGGAGGGACCTCCGGTTTGTCGATCGGGCACTGCTCGCCGGAAGCGGCGGCAGGAGGCTTGATTGCCGCCGTCGAGGACGGGGATAAAGTGATTATCGACATACCGAACCGCTCGATCACGCTGGACGTGGCAGACGACGTGCTGGCGCAGCGCATGGAACGCCTGCGCGCAGGCGGCGGGTTCCGGCCCGACCGGGAACGAGTCGTCAGCAAGGCGCTCAGGGCATATGCCAACATGGTCTCTTCCGCAGACAAAGGCGCCACCCGGATCGTTGAATAATATTTCGGAGAGAGAAAGACCGCCTCACCGACAATCACTCAGGAGACGAATCATGAAATATACCGAGAAACAGAATATCACCGGGGCGGAAGCCCTGCTCGCCTCACTCATCAACCAGGGCGTGGATACCGTGTTCGGTTACCCCGGGGGAAGCATTACCCCGGTTTACGACCGCCTGCAGGACTATCCGGAGCTGCGGCATCTCTTGACCCGGCACGAACAGGGCGCCGTGCATGCGGCACAAGGCTACGCGCGGGCTTCCAACAAAACGGGGGTCTGCATAGCCACTTCGGGGCCGGGAGCGACCAACCTGCTGACCGGTATCGCGGATGCGATGCTGGACTCCACGCCGATCGTCTGCATTTCGGCACAGGTACCTTCGACAGCGCTGGGTACCGACTTTTTCCAAGAGGCCGACATGATCAACATGACCGTGCCGATCACCAAATGGAACTATCAGATCACCCGGTTTGAAGAGATGGTGCCGACCATCGCTAAGGCATTCTACATCGCCCGGGCCGGACGCCCGGGACCGGTCTATATCGAAGTGACCAAGGATGCCCTGCTGGCGCGGGGAGACTATAAGTGGAAACCGTGCACCGGCATCCGGAGTTACAACCCGATACCCGCAGTGGACGGCGATGCCGTGCGGGATGCTTTGGCGCTCATTAACGAAGCGGAACGGCCGCTTATTCTGGTGGGCAACGGCGTGAAAATTTCAGAAGCGGAAGATGCAGTGATCCGGCTGGCGGAAGCGGGAAACATACCGGTCGCCTCCACGCTCATGGGTTTGTCATGCGTACCGAGCGACCACCCGTTATATATCGGGATGGTGGGGATGCACGGCAACGTGGCCGGAAACCTGATGACACAGGAAGCCGACCTGGTCATTGCAGTAGGGATGCGTTTCAGCGACCGCGTAACGGGCAACCTGAAAACCTACGCGCCGAAAGCCCGGATCATCCATATCGAAATAGACCCGGTGGAGATCAACAAGAACGTGCGCACCGACCTGGCTATCGTGGCCGATGCCCGTGAGGCGGTCGAGGCTATATTGAAGGCAGGAACCGTGACCCGCAAGGCGCGGACCGAATGGTTCGACCTGGCCGCCGGGCATGCGAAGACCGAGCTGGACAAAGTCATCAGCCGTCAGCTCCACCCGAACCGCGAGGAGCTGACCATGGGGGAAGCCATCGCGGCCGTAGCGCAGGAATCGGCAGGTGAAGCGGTGATCGTGACCGACGTGGGACAACACCAGATGATGGCCGCGCGGTACTCCACCTATAAACATACGCGCAGCCTTATCACTTCGGGGGGACTCGGGACGATGGGCTACGGCCTGCCCGCGGCCATCGGTGCCAAAGCGGCGCTGGAGGAAAACCCCGCGACCGCAGGGCGCAACGTGGTGGTGTTCCTGGGCGACGGCGGCTTCCAGATGACCATGCAGGAGCTGGGAACCATGATCCACTGGGGGATACCGGTCAAAGTCGTGGTGCTCAACAACTCGTTCCTGGGGATGGTGCGCCAGTGGCAGCAGCTCTTTATGGAGAAACGGTACAACGCCACGGAACTGGTCAACCCGGACTTCGTGAAGATCGCCGAAGCGTACGGCATACCGGCGCAACGGGTGACCAAACGGTTCGAGTTGCAGGAGGCGGTACAGACCCTCCTGAAAACCGACGGGCCGTGCTTCCTCGAAGTGATCGTCGGCAAGGAAGACAACGTCTTCCCGATGGTTCCGGGCGGGGCTTCGCTGGACGACTTGATCTACACCGAATAACAGCGATGCGCAGCATCGCCCGTCCCGCTGGGGTCACCCGGACGCCGCCCGCGCAGGGCAATTCCGTACAGTTCGGGCAGTTACAGCCCGGCGCCCGATAGGTCGACAAACGGCCATGCATGGCCGCGCGCGCACCGCTAACGTAGGAAAGACAGCACAAAAGCCGTCAGGCTTCTCGATGGATTTCCGTTAACGCGCGGCATAAGTCTAACAGGCGGCTTGCGGATGCCCGAAACAGGAGCGACACACGACTGCCACTTTAAGGCACCGCATTCAAAATGCAAAGATAACATACCACGAACGACAAAATTGGACCGAAACTATGGCACCGAATAAAGACACGGATTCCACGATCCGGGAATATATCATCACGGTATTCACCGAAAACCGGGTCGGAGTGCTGGGGCGCATCACCACCCTCTTCACCCGCCGCAAAATCAACATCGAGAGCCTGAAGGTCAACGAAACGCCGGTCAAGGGGATCAGCATGTTCACCATCCACGCGTTCACCACCGAAGATACGGCGTGCCGCATACTCAGCGGCATCGAGCGCATCATCGAGGTGCTGCGGGCCGACAAGTACCGCACCGAAGAGTTCACCGCCCAGCAGATTGCCCTCTACAAAGTTTCGCCCGAACTGTTCCTCAAAGGCGGCGACACCTGCCTGAAAGAGTACAACGCCCGGGTGATCGAGATCAACCCGGAATACGTGGTGCTGGAGCGCACCGGGGCCAAAGAGGAGATCGAAGCCCTGCGCAACTACCTGGTGCAAAGCAATATGCTGATACAGTTCACCCGGTCGGAAAACATCGTGCTGCACGACGCCACAGTGGAAAACGCCTTGAATGAGATCGCTGATCGCAACAATTACCCGGGCGACTAAATCGTACAATGCAGCGAATAAATGCGTACCTTTAACATCTTGTAAGAGAGACAAAAAAACACCAAATATAACAAACCAACAACACGACAATGGCAAAAATCAATTTCGGTGGTGTGGAAGAGAGCGTGGTGACGCGCGAAGAATTCCCCCTGAGCAAAGCGACAGAAATCCTCAAAGACGAAACGATCGCAGTGATCGGATACGGCGTACAGGGCCCGGGCCAGGCCATGAACCTGCGCGACAACGGCTTCAACGTAATCGTCGGCCAGCGCAAAAACTCCAAGACCTGGGACAAAGCCGTGGCAGACGGCTGGGTGCCGGGCAAGACCCTGTTCGAGATCGAAGAGGCCTGCGAAAAAGGGACCATCATCCAATTCCTGCTCTCAGACGCCGGACAGATCGCCCTCTGGCCGACCGTCAAGAAACACCTCACACCGGGCAAAGCCCTCTACTTCTCGCACGGCTTCGGGATCACCTATAAAGAAAAAACCGGCATCATCCCGCCGGCCGACGTAGACGTTATCCTCGTGGCACCGAAAGGTTCGGGCACCTCGCTTCGGCGGATGTTCGTGGCAGGGCGCGGCTTGAACTCCAGCTTCGCCGTGTTCCAGGACGCTACCGGCAAAGCTAAAGACCGCGTGATCGCACTCGGGATCGGCGTAGGCTCGGGCTACCTGTTCGAAACCGACTTCAAGCGCGAAGTATTCTCCGACCTGACCGGGGAACGCGGTACGCTGATGGGTGCGATCCAGGGGATCTTCGCCGCACAGTACCAGGTGCTGCGCGAAAATGGGCACACCCCGTCCGAAGCCTTCAACGAAACCATCGAAGAACTGACCCAGAGCCTGATGCCGCTGGTAGCGGAAAACGGGATGGACTGGATGTACGCCAACTGCTCGACTACGGCACAGCGCGGGGCATTGGACTGGTGGAAACCGTTCCGCGATGCCACTCTGCCGGTGTTCAAGAAACTTTATAGCGAAGTAGCCAACGGCAACGAGGCACAGCGCTCGATCGACTGCAACTCGAAACCCGACTACCGCGAAGGGCTCGAAAAAGAGCTCAAGGAATTGCGCGAAAGCGAAATGTGGCAGGCGGGCGCTACCGTACGCAAACTGCGCCCGGAGAACAACAAATAGTAGCAGCAACGATCGATTCGCGATCGCCTAATACCATTCGGGACGGTTCCCTTGTTCAAGGGAACCGCCCCGAATTTTTGTATCCAAAACTTCAATTCCGGTTATTCCAGCCGATTCAGACAGCCCGTGACATCGAACTCCGCCATTTGCAATACAACGGATAGCGTGGATTACCCCAAACCGTCAGAGCACCGATTTCCAACCACGACCGCGCATCGCCCAATATGTTATGAATGTCCCGAAAAGCATCTTTCGGGTACTGCCGGCAACCGATCCCGCTACCGAAAGCAGCTGACACCTCCGCCACCGGATATTTTCGAGCTATCTCGCGAATTTCGTCCAAATTACGCCGGACATCTCTTCGGAATTGGCCTTGGCCAAATTGTCGGGATCGGTCGCCCGGCTCCACAAAGACAGAAAATGTTTTGTAACGTATCGCCCGGTAAAATTCGGTGAAATTTCCGAAAAATGCGCTATTGCAGCGAATCTATGCTTTATCTATGTCATGCAACAGCACAGACCTGCACCTTTTATCGACATGCCGTTTGCGATAATGGATTTCGAATACAAGCCGCAACGACCATGAAAAAGCACCCCTACTCCGAGACCAGCGCCACACCCCCGTCGCTCGATTGCCGCACACGTCCCTCCGCCAACAATCGCCTCAGCATCGTCAGCACAATCATCGGCCTTCCCGGCACCTGCGCCATCAACGTCCGCAGCATGATCGACCGTCCCTGAGGCATCTCGGAGAGCACCCGCATGATCTCCTTTTTGATCCCCGCAAACGCATCGCTCTCGCGAAACATATCCTCCGTTCGCCGCGACAGGCAGACATCGCACACCCCGCACGGCTCCGGACTCTTTTCGTCGAAATACTCGCGCAGCAACACACTGCGGCACTGCGACCCATTCTCCGCATATTCCGACATCGCCGAAGCCCGAAGCTCCTCCATCTCCCGGCGCCGGTGGTACGTCACCGGGGCGATCACCACATCCTCCGCAGGAAGCCGCTCCTCCTGCAAGATCAGCAGCGGCGAGCTCCGCCGCGGGATATAGCGGATCACCCGCATCACCGAAAGCTGGTAAAGCAACTCCTTGACCCGCTGCTCCGTGTATCCCGACATTTTGGCGATATACTTCTCGTCCACCGCCACGAACTCCGTAAAAAGACCCGTGTACAACCGTAAGATAATCCGCAGGAAGCTGTCCAGCTCCGTGCGGTCCACCTGCAACTTGTAAAGCTCCTCGCGCGAGGTGCGGAACATGATCCGCGTAGGATTGTCCAGCACGTCCGTCAGCGTCATATAGCCGTTCAGCTCCAGCAGTTTAATGGCATTGAACACCGTCAGCGGGAACAACTTGAACCGCGCGGCGAACTCCTGCATGTCGAAATCGAAGACCGCATCCTTGCCCCCGCCCACCGTCACCTGCAAGTGGTTGAAGATCGCCTCGTACACCTTTTTCACGGTATCGAGCGGCGGATAGGCCGTCTCGATCCGCTGCCGGGCCGCCAGCGAATCCATTCGGTTGTAAAGCAAAACCGCATACGACGGCAGCCCGTCACGCCCGGCGCGCCCCGCTTCCTGGTAATACGCCTCCAGCGATGCAGGCATCTGGTCATGGATCACAAAACGCACGTCCGCCTTGTCGATCCCCATGCCGAACGCGTTGGTCGCCACGATCACCCGCACCTCGCCCCGCAGCCACGCCTCCTGCCTCGCAGCCCGCATCCGGAACCCCAGTCCCGCATGGTAAAAATCCGCCGACACCCCCTCCGCCGTCAACTGCGCCGCTATCTCCTCCGTCGCCTTGCGCGTGCGGGCATAGACGATCCCCGCCCCACCCACACCCCGGATAACGCGGAGCATCTGCTCCATCTTGTTCTCCCCGTGCCGCACCACGAAACTGATATTGGGCCGCGCGAACGAGCCCCGGAACACCTTCGCATCGTCGAGCTTCAGGTGCAGTTTGATGTCCTCCAGCACCAGCGACGTCGCCGTGGCCGTCACCGCCAGGAACGGCACCTCCGGCAACCACTCCCGCAGCCGCGAAATCTTGAGGTAAGCGGGCCGGAAATCATAGCCCCACTCCGAGATACAGTGCGCCTCGTCCACCGCCACCAGCGACACCTCCATCTTCCGCACCCGCGTATGGAAAATACGCGTATCGATCCGCTCCGGAGCAATGTAGAGCAGCTTCACATCCCCATACACGCAGTTGTCCAACGCAATGTCGATCTCCCTGGCCGACATGGCCGAATGGATCGCCACCGCATTGATCCGCAGCCGCCGCAGAGCATCCACCTGGTCTTTCATCAGGGCAATCAAAGGGGTAATGACGATCGTCACCCCAGGGAGCGCCAACGCAGGCACCTGGTACGTGAGCGATTTCCCTCCCCCGGTCGGCAACAGCGCGACGGTGTCGCACCCAGCGAGCACCGAGCCGATGATCTCGCGCTGCAAAGGCCGGAACTCCTTGTAGCCCCAGTATTTTTCGAGTATTTCCTGAATATCCGCCATAACGACTTGTCGGACCGCCGCCGACCCGCATGATTAAACAAAATTACGCAAATTAATGTTACCTTTGCGACTGTCCGTCCGGAAACGATTCCGGCCGGCACTGAACCAGACCGTATTTAAGACCGATCCAGCCATGCCGCGCATCATCTCCCCTTCGTTCCTCTCCGCTGACTTCCTGCACCTTGGCGATGCCGCCGAAACGGTAAACCGCAGCCGGGCCGAGTGGTTCCACCTCGACGTGATGGACGGCATGTTCGTGCCGAATATCAGCTTCGGGCTGCCGGTGGTCAAAGCGCTGCGGAAAGCCACCGACAAGGTGCTGGACGTGCACCTGATGATCGTGCAGCCGGAACGCTACGTAGCCGATTTCAAGGCCGCCGGCGCGGACTACCTGACGGTGCATGTCGAGGCGTCGACCCACCTGCACCGGACGCTACATGCCATCCGCGATGCCGGAATGCGGGCCGGCGTGGCGCTCAATCCGCACACGCCGGTATGCTCCATCGAAGAGGTGGCGGCCATGGCAGACATGGTGCTCATCATGAGCGTCAATCCGGGGTTCGGAGGGCAACAATTCATCGCATCCTCGTTGGACAAAGTAAGCCGTACGCGCGAACTTCTGCTACGGAAAAACAGCCCCGCGCTCATACAGGTAGACGGGGGCGTGAACAAAGACAACGCCGCCCAGCTTTTCGCCGCAGGTGCCGACGTTCTGGTAGCGGGCAACGCCGTTTTCGGGGCGGATGACCCCGTAGCGGCCATCCAACAGTTGATCGAGGCGTAACGCCCCGGATTTTCCACACAAGACTTTATCCCGACATGTTATCCATAGATAATCTGACCGTTTCGTTCGGCGGAACCGACCTGTTCCGCGACGTATCCTTCCTGATCAATGCCAAAGAGCGCATCGGGCTGGTGGGCAAGAACGGAGCCGGCAAATCGACCATACTTAAGCTCATAGCAGGCTTGCAGACGCCCACTTCGGGCACCATATCCAAGACCGCGGAGTGCACCATCGGCTACCTGCCCCAGCAGATGCGCGTAGCCGACGACACCGACCTCATCACCGAATGCGGCAAGGCGTTCGCCGAAATCATCGACCTCGAAAACGAGATCGCCTACTGCACCGAACAAATCTCGGTACGCACCGACTACGAATCGGCAGAGTACGAAAAACTGCTCCACCGACTGCACGACGCCACCGAGCGATACCACCTGCTGGACGGCGACAACCGCGACGCAGAGGTCGAAAAGACCCTCCTCGGGCTGGGTTTCAAACGCGAAGAGTTCAACCGGCCGACCTCCACATTCTCAGGCGGGTGGCGCATGCGCATCGAGCTGACCAAACTGCTCCTGAGAAAGCCGACGCTGTTCCTGCTCGACGAACCGACCAACCACCTTGACATCGAGAGTATCCAGTGGCTCGAAACCTACCTGCAGAACTACGGCGGAGCAGTGATCCTGATCTCGCACGACCGGGCTTTCCTCGACAACGTGACCAATCGGACCATCGAGATCTCCTGCGGACGGGCCACAGACTACAAAGTACCTTACAGCCGGTATGTGGAGCTGCGCGCCGAGCGGCGGCAGCAGCAGATAGCAGCCTACGAGAACCAGCAGCGGATGATCGAAAAGACAGAGGAGTTCATCGAGAAATTCCGCTACAAACCGACCAAATCGAACCAGGTACAGTCCCGCATCAAGCAACTCGACAAGATCGAACGCATCGAAGTCGAAGACGAGGATAACGCAACCCTGAACATCCGCTTCCCGGCGGCTCCGCGCTCCGGACAGATCGTCGTCGAAGCCAAGGAGGCGGGCATGACTTTCCCGGCCATCGGGGACAAAAAAGAAAAACATGTCTTTTCGGGAGCCAATATAGTGGTTGAGCGAGGCGAAAAGGTAGCCCTCGTGGGACGGAACGGCGAGGGAAAGACCACTTTCGTACGGATGGTGCTGAACGAGATCGCCGCAACCGAGGGTTCCACCAGAACGGGGCATAACGTGCATATCGGTTACTTCGCCCAGAACCAGGACGACCTGATGGACGGCGAGTTCACGGTATTCGACACGCTGGACCGGGTCGCTGTGGGGGACATACGCACCCGCCTGCGGGATATACTGGGCGCATTCCTGTTCCGGGGCGAGGAGATCGACAAAAAGGTCAAAGTGTTGAGCGGCGGCGAGCGGTCGCGGCTGGCGATGGCCCAGCTGATGCTGGAGCCGTACAACCTGCTGATCCTCGACGAACCGACCAACCACATGGACATGCGGTCGAAAGATATCCTCAAGCGCGCATTGATGGCCTACGACGGGACGGTGCTGGTGATCTCGCACGACCGCGAATTCCTGGACGGACTGGTGAGCAAAGTCTACGAATTCCGCGACGGGCGGATCAAAGAGCACTTGGGAGGCATATATGACTTCCTGCGCGCGCGACAGATCGAAAATATGCGCGAAATCGAACGGGCGGCTCCTAAAACAGAAGCCAAGCCTGCGCCCGCAAAGGAGTCGCAGAAACCCGTGCCTGCACCGGAAAAGAAACAACCGGAACTTTCTTACGCAGAGAAGAAAGAGCGCGACCGGAAAGTGACAAGACTGCGGAACGCCGTCGCCAAACTGGAGGCTGAAATTGCAGACCTCGAAGCCAAGACTTCGGAGCTGGACGCGCAGCTGATGGACCCGGCCCGATACACGATGGCCCTGTTCGAAGAGTACAACCAACTGAAAACCAAACTGGACGCCAAGATGCAGGAGTGGACCGAAGCGACCGAAAAATTAGAAGAATATGGCATACAATGACGATAAGCCGGTAAAAAAGAGCTTCTTCCGCCGCGAATCGGACACCGAAGCACGCGACCTGCCGGAAATGCACACTCCGAGACCTGAGCGCACAGAACGTAGCGCACACAGGCCCTACGGAAAACCCGCGGGACACACCTTCGGCAAGCCGGACCGGAAATCCGCAAGCTCGAAACCTGCCTACACAAAGAATAAAGAAGAAAAAGTGCCGGAGAACATTATTTTCGGCATCCACCCCGTGCGCGAAGCGATCGAGGTGGGGACGGAGATCGAAAAGATCTATTTCCGCAAGACGGCAGGCGAATCGCTGACAGCGGCGGAGCGCACGAACATTGGCGCGGCGAACGCCCTGCGCGAGCAAGCCGAAGAGGCGGGAATTCATATTCAGGAGGTGCCGGTGGAAAAGCTGAACCGGCTGACCCGCAATGGAAACCACCAGGGAGTCGTGGCCGTCGTGGCAGCAATCGCCTACAAAGACATCAACGAACTGGCCGAAGAGCTTGAGGCACAGATCGCCGCCGGCGACGCGCCGCTGGTGATGCTGATGGATTCGGTGACCGACATCCGCAACTTCGGAGCCATCGCCCGGAGCGCAGAGTGCGCAGGAGCCGCAGCGCTTATTATGCCCGCCAAAAATTCGGCCCCGGTCAATGCCGAAGCAATCAAAAGCTCGGCCGGGGCACTGACCCTGATCCCGGTCAGCCGCGTGGGCTCCCTGAAAAGAGCCATCGCTTTGCTGAAGAATATCGGCATGCAGTGCGTGGCAGCGACGGAAAAGAGCGACACGCTCGTTTACGAGGCCGATTTCACCAAACCCACCGTCATCGTGATGGGGGCCGAAGACAAAGGCATCTCACGCGACATACTGAACCTGTGCGACATACAGGCCGGCATACCGCTCGTGGGACGGATCGAATCGCTGAACGTCAGCGCAGCGGCGGCAATCATCCTGTTCGAAGCACGGCGGCAACAGTTCGAAAACCAATAAGTCATCCTTGCATATCGGAATGCCCCGTACCGCTTGCCGTTACCGCCTATAAAAAAGCGCGCCGATGGCTACAAAGCAGAAAAAAGTTCTATATTTGCGTGTTGCATAGTGTGGCAGGCCCACACCGCAGGGACGTTTCCCGCATTTTCCGCCCCCCTACGGGATACGGCAACGGGAGACCGTGTTGATTATTTATGGTACAAAACGACAACCACATACCTTCCGCACCGACGCTTGACAAAGTGCCGCAGCACGTAGCCGTCATCATGGACGGCAACGGGCGGTGGGCGAAAGACCAGGGTGAAGAACGCCTTTACGGTCACCGGCACGGCGTGGAAGCCGTGCGCAGCGTGGTACAGACGGCGGCGGAAGCGGGTGTCAGGTACCTGACCATATACGCTTTCTCGACCGAAAACTGGGGCCGGCCCACCGAAGAGGTGGACGGCATCATGTCCCTGATCGCACAGGCTATACTCTCCGAGCTGGACACCCTGACCGGCGCCGGGATCCGGATGCGATTTATCGGCGATCGCGCTTCGCTGCCCGCACCTTTGCAGGAGAGCATCCGTCTCGCCGAAGCTGCGGCTATTCCGGCGGAAAAACTGCGGATGACCCTGAACATAGCGCTCAACTACAGTTCCCGCTGGGAATTGACACGAGCCATACAACAAATCGCAGCCGCCGCGAGAGACGGAAATCTCCGGCCGGAAGAGATCACCCAAGAAACCGTTTCGAACCATCTAACCACCGCCGGCATGCCGGACCCGGAGCTGCTGATCCGCACCAGCGGAGAGCTGCGCCTGAGCAACTTCCTGCTCTGGCAGCTGTCATACACCGAACTGTACTTCACCGACACCCTGTGGCCGGCGTTCGGAAGAGAGCAGATGCTGGCCGCCCTCCGGGAATACGGACGGCGCAAGCGCCGCTTCGGACGCCTATAAACCACCCAAACCCAGATCACAAGAGAGAGACTAATGAGGATTGCAAGACGACTGATTTTCGCGACACTGGTCACCACCATATGGGCCGCACTCCCGGCCCGAGCCCAACAGATAGCCACCCCCGACTCCATATCCCGCGCCATGACGGCCGTTATGCCGATCTACGACTCTCTGCTCGGCAGTTCTGTGGACGACGAACTCGACGTGCTGCCCCGCGTGGATTACAACGAGACACCGAAACCCTATATCGTAGGGAAAGTGAGAGTGTACGGGGCCGTGGCGGTAGACCCGCAGATGATCATCGACAATCTGGGGATTTCGGTCGGCGATACGATCATGGTACCGGGCGACGCCATTACGATCGCCACCCGCGGCCTGCTCGACCGGCGTTTCTTCGCCAACATGAAAGTGGCGACTTCGTTCCGGGCCGACACCATCGACCTGGATCTTTACCTGCGCGAACGGATACAAGTGCGCGGCTGGGACTTTATCGGCATCAAAAGCAGCGAAAAGAAAGAACTTCAAGAGAAACTGCGGCTGCGGCAGAATGGAGAACTGTCGGACTACCTGCTCTCCACCTGCATGGACCTGATCCGCAAATACTACGACGACAAAGCATTCCGCAACGCCAAGATCAGCTATACCGTCACCCCGGACACCCTGATCAAGACGGCGGTGATCGTACATTTCAACATCGAAAAGGGAGACAAAGTGCGCATCGGCGAGATCCAGTTCGAAGGCAACGACAACCTTTCCGCCAAAAAGCTGGCCCGGTCGATGAAAAAGACCCACAAAGTCAGCTTCAACTTCCTGCGCAGCTCCAAATTCAAAGAAAAAGACTTCGAAGAAGACCTGGAGAACGTGCGCAATTACGCCCGCTCGCAAGGGTACAGAGACGCCGTGATCGCGGACGACTCCACCTACACCATTCCGGACAAACCCAAGCGGATGGGTATTTACATCAAGCTGCACGAAGGGGATAAATACCACTACAGGAACATCACCTGGCTGGGCAACACGATCTATCCCACTTCCATGCTGGAACAGATGGTCGGCCTGCAACCGGGAGACGTGTACGACAGCGAGACCATGAACACCCGCCTGAACGGGCAAAGTCCCATGGACATGTCCATCGCCAACACCTACAAAGACCGGGGATACCTGGCCTTTATGGCCGACCCGGTCGAGACCGTCGTGCCGGGCGACTCGGTGGATGTCGAGATACGCATCATCGAAGGCAGCCAATTCCGGATCAAGAACGTCACCTTCGACGGGAACACCCGCACCAACGACCATGTGATCCGGCGGGAACTCTCCACCATGCCGGGCGAGCTGTACAGCCAGGCGTTGCTCATGCGGACCTACCAGCGACTGGCCTCGATGGGGCAGTTCGACGCCGAAACCCTGCTGCCGAACGTCAATCCGAACATCCAGCAGGAGCTCGTGGACATCAACTACTCGCTCAAAGAGGTGCCGAACGATCAGCTGGAACTCTCCGGCGGCTGGGGTGCCGGGATGTTCATCGCATCGGTGGGGATCAACTTTACCAACATATCGCTGCGTAAAATATTCGACAAAAAAGCCTGGCGGCCTTACCCGGCGGGGGACAACCAGACCATCGGGCTGAAAGTGCAAACCAACGGGAGCTACTACCGCGCTTTGTCCGTAAGCTTTATCGAACCCTGGCTGGGCGGACGCAAACCGACCTCGCTCTCGGTGTCATTCTACACCTCGCGCGAGACCGACGCCTACTATGTCGGCCAGAAAGCCACCGCACACTTCGGCACCATCGGGGGTACCATCAGCATCGGCAAACGGCTCAACTGGCCCGACCCGAACTTCGTGCTCTCCGTAGGGCTGACCATGCAGAGCTACCGCCTCTACAACTGGGACTACTTCCTCGTCAAGGACGGCACCTGCAACACATTGGCTCTGAACCTGGGGATTTCGCGCAACTCGGTGGACGACATCATGCAATACCCGACGACCGGGTCTAAATTCGACCTGTCGGTAGCCGCAACCCCGCCATGGTCGGCATTCGACGGCAAGGACTACAGCAAACCGATGACGGACAAAGAGCGCTACCACTGGATCGAATACCACAAATGGAAATTCAACGCCCAATGGTTCGTGCCCCTCTCCGCAAATAACAAACTGGTGCTCATGACCCGCGCGCAATTCGGCTACTTGGGCAGCTACAACAAGAACAAACCCTCGCCGTTCGAAGGTTTCCAGATGGGCGGCGACGGCCTTTCGGGATACAGCCTTTATGGGGTGGAAACCATCGGCCTGCGCGGGTACAAAAACAACGCGCTGACTCCGGCAGCCGATTACGGGGTGTATGCCCGTATCTTCAGCAAATACACCATCGAGATGCGCTACCCGCTGGTACGGACGAGCGGGACTTTGGTTTACGCGTTGGCATTCGGCGAAGCCGGGAATGCCTTCCAGCAACTCTCCGAATTCAAACCCTTCAGCCTCAAACGGTCAGCGGGGATCGGCCTGCGCGTCTACCTGCCCTACTTAGGCATGCTGGGGATCGACTGGGGCTACGGATTCGACAAGACCAGCGACTCGAACAACAAAGCCGCCGGCGGAAAATTCAGCTTCTCGCTGGGCCAGACTTTTTAATATCGAAAAAAAGCACGACGTTTGTATAAAGACAACAACTGAAAAATTAATAACACAAGATCCAACGACTATGAAAACCTCACAGAAACTGACCTTCGCGCTGGCCGCAGCAGCATTCCTGTTCATCGGAACGGGTTCGGCCAACGCACAGCAGAAATTCGGTTACCTCAATTCGCAGGAGCTGATCGCATCCATGCCGGAAACCGATTCCGTACAGAGCAAAATGAGCGACCTGGGCAAAGAGCTCGAAAGCCAGTTCACCGCCATGCGTACCGAAATGGCCACCAAAGCACAGGAACTGCAAAATAACCTGAGCACCCTGTCCGAAACCGTCCGCAAACAGAAAGAGAAAGACCTTTTCGACCTGCAGACCCGCATCGAAGAGTTCCAGCAGTCCGCGAACCAGGAACTCCAGACCAAACAGGCAGAACTGCTCAAACCGGTTATGGAAAAAGCACAGGCCGCTATCACCAAAGTAGCCAAAGAGCAAAACATGACCGCCGTGTTCGACCTGGCCGCAGGCCCGCTGCTCTACTACAACGAAGCCCAGATGACCAACCTCCTGCCGCTGGTCAAGCAATCGCTCGGGATCACGAAATAAACGGTCTGTCATAGGCCATAGGTAATACACCGAGAGGCCGCCGCCGAAAATTTTCGGCGGCGGCCTCTTTTTTGTATCTTTGTCAACCGTTAACCACAGGTAAACATGACCTCCGACCCCCGCTCCCCCATCGGCATTATAGACTCCGGCATGGGCGGCATCACCATCTGGACCGAAATCGTCCGGACGATGCCGCAGGAAGAGGTCATATATTGGGCCGACAGCGCCAACTGCCCCTACGGTGGGAAAAGCAGGCAGGAGATCGGATCGCTCGTCAGAGCAGGCGTGGAAAGACTGGTGCGGGAAGGGGTCAAGCTCATCGTCATCGCCTGCAACACCGCTACCACCGCCGCCATAGGGAACTTGAGAGAAAGATGGCCCGGACTGCCCTTCGTAGGGCTGGAACCCGCCGTCAAACCCGCAGCACTTTCGACCCAAAGCGGAGTGATCGGAGTTCTCGGTACGGCATATACCATCAACAGCGATATGTTCCACCGGACCGCTGAAAAATACGCTTCCGGCGTACGGATTATCGCCACTGCCGGCAACGGACTGGTCGAACAGGTCGAAAAAGGTTTGGAAGATGCCCCCGAAACGGAAACGCTGCTGCGCGCCTATATCGAACCGATGCTGGCCGAAGGGGCAGACAAACTCGTGCTCGCCTGCACCCACTATCCATTGCTGACCGCAGCGATACGCCGGATTATCGGCAGCCGGGAGATGGAGATCATCAATCCGGCCCCGGCCATCGCCCGGCACACCCACGAATTGCTCCGGGAGCGGAATTTGCTGACCCACAACACCGAATCCGGCAAACATCGTTTCATCGGAAGCGGGAATCAAGAAGATATCGAACGGCTCAAGGAAAGAGCGGAACAATACCAAAAAAGCTATAACGAAACGGGGAACGGTAACTAAGATGGCAGCGAAACGACAGGTAGACAAACTCGCGCAACGGGCCGAAGAGGACCGGCGCACCTCGCGCGGCACTGCCGTATCACGGCCAGCCGGACAGGCTTCTCGCCGTGCCGCGCCGGCCCCGGCTGCCAAGGCTGCGGCAACGAACCCCGACCGGCTGCGTACCGACCGGGTTCAACGTGTCGCCAGCCGCCAGCCTGCAGCATCTCCGACCGCAAACAGCCGGCGCCCTGTTGCCGCACCAACTTCCCGACCGCTCCCCAAACGGGGCCAACGGCCCGCGCCGCCACGCAAACCCGCCCCGATACCGGAAGACGAGGGGACGAGCGACCGCTTTATCTGGCTCAGCCTGATCCTGCTGTTCGTGGCAGGCTACTTAGCCGTGTCCACCTTCTCTTACCTGATCTACTGGGACGTGGACCAGAACATCGCCACCTGGGGCAACCTCTTCACCAACGTGCGGCAGGACGCCATGAACTGGGGCGGCCGTATCGGCGCGATCCTCGCCAACAGCATCGTGGGCCGCTGGTTCGGTATCTTCGGCGAACTGCTGCCGCTGATCGTCTTTTTCATCGCTATCAAGCTGCTCAGGCTCAAATCCATGCGCCTGCGGCGGGCCATACGCTCCACAATCCTGTTGATGATCGTCGGCTCGATTGCCGCCGGGCACTTCTTCGGCCCCGACCCGAAGGTATTCGGCAGCGGATGGGGAGGCACGCACGGCGTATTCGTCGCCCAATGGCTCGATACCATGATCGGATACGAAGGGACTTCGCTGTTGATCGTAGCGGCTTTCTGCGCCACCTTGTACTATGCCAACGGCCTTCTGATACGCAGCTGGGCTTCGAAGCTGAGGGCCTACAACCGCCGCAGGCGGGAGGAACATCGGCTGCGGCAGCAAACGCAGTGGCTCGAAGCGCAGGAAAAGATGCTGCGGATGCGGGCGGCTTTGGAAGAGCGGCGCAAAGAGCTGGCCTTGCAACAGGCAGAACAACCTGAAGTACAAACAGATACACCCAAAATCCCCGAAATACAGGGACCTACCTCCACGGAGACCCTATCCGGAACAAAAACGCAACCCGAGATTCCGAGGGAAACGACACTGGCCGAACCTGTCGGAGCGGTTCGGGAATCCCCGACCCGGCCTGCTGCCGGTTATCCGCACCCCGAACCTGCAGACCGGGCAAGGCTGGTACAGAATACCGACGGCTCATGGGGCTACCTGATCGGCTACGACGACTGGAACATGCCGGTCATCTACTCGTTCGATCGGGAGAGTTATTACGCCTACCAGGCTTATTCCGGCAACGGCGATGCCGTAGCTTTCCAGCGAGAGATGCCGGCAGGCACAATAAAGGAAGAAGAGCCGGAAGAGGAGATCAACTTCACGCTGGCTACCCGGACGGAGCAACGGGAGCCGGCAACCGAACCGCAGGTACAATCAATACTCGTGCAACCGACAACCGAGCCGCAGGTACAATCCATACCCGTACAACCGGCTGTGGAACCGGCTGCACACCCGTCAATCTTGCCGGATCGCTCTTTCGACGCGCCGCAACCGGCTCAACAGCCTCAGGCACACGCCCCGCAAGAGGACGATCCGGGCTTTATCGTCGAACAGCCCGAAGAGGAACAGGTGGACAACGAAGTGATCAACAGCAGCGACCTGTACGACCCGACGCTAGAGCTGTCGCATTACCGCAAGCCTCCGGTGGAGCTGCTGGACGACCATACGCGGCGCGTGACCGTGACGGACGAGGAGCTGGTGGAGAACAAGAACCGGATCGTCACGACGCTGGAAAACTTCGGCATCCGGATCGACACCATCGAGGCGACCATCGGGCCGACGGTGACCCTGTACGAAATCGTGCCGGCGCCGGGCGTACGCATCAGCAAGATCAAGAACCTCGAAGATGATATCGCGCTGAGCCTGTCGGCCCTGGGGATCCGTATCATCGCCCCGATTCCGGGCAAGGGAACAGTGGGGATCGAGGTGCCGAACAAGGACAAAGAGGTCGTTTCGATGTACTCGGTCATCAAGTCGCCGAAATTCCACGACTCCCACGCCGATCTGCCGGTGGCGCTGGGCAAGACCATCCAGAACGAAACCTTCGTATTCGACCTGACCAAGATGCCCCACCTGCTGGTGGCAGGGGCCACGGGGCAGGGGAAATCAGTAGGGCTGAACGCCATTATCACCTCGCTGCTCTACAAAAAGCACCCGGCGGAGCTGAAATTCGTGTTGGTAGACCCGAAAAAGGTGGAGCTTACCTTGTATGCAAAGCTCGAAAAGCACTTCCTCGCCAAGATGCCGGACGCCGAGGAAGCGATCATCACCGATACGCAGAAAGTGATCTACACGCTCAATTCCCTCTGTATCGAGATGGATGCCCGCTACGACCTGCTCAAAGCAGCCAAAGTGCGGAATATCAAGGAGTACAACGAGAAATTCATCAACCGTCGGCTTAATCCGGAGAAAGGGCACCGGTTCCTGCCCTACTTCGTGGTGATCGTGGACGAATTCGCCGACCTGATCATGACCGCCGGACGCGAGATCGAAACCCCGATCGCCCGTATCGCACAGCTGGCACGGGCGGTGGGCATCCACCTGATTATCGCCACCCAGCGCCCGACCACCAATATCATCACCGGGGTGATCAAAGCCAACTTCCCGGCCCGTATCGCATTCCGGGTGACCAGCATGATCGACTCCCGCACCATCCTCGATCAGCCGGGGGCCAACCAGCTTGTCGGACGCGGAGATATGCTGATCTCCACGGGCAACGAAGTGACGCGCGTGCAGTGCGCCTTTATCGACACGCCGGAGGTGGATCGCATCACCGACCACATCGAACACCAGCAGGGATACACGACGGCATACGAATTGCCGGAATATACGCCGGAGGGGGAAGAATCCTCACCGGTGGGCGGGGATATGCTGACCAAACGCGACTCGTTGTTCGAGGAGGTAGCACGGTATGTGGTGGCCAACCAGATGGGATCGGCATCGACCATTCAACGTAAATTCTCGATCGGCTTCAACCGGGCGGGACGACTGATCGACCAGCTCGAAGCGGCGGGCATCGTCGGGCACAGCGAAGGGGGCGGCAAACCGCGGCAGGTTCTGGTCAACGACCCGATGTCGCTGGAAATGATACTCGACAATCTATCTTAACGATGAAAAGACTACTGATTATCTGCCTACTGGGCCTCTTCGCCACCGGCGCATCGGCCGACGGGCAGTCGGAAGCCATTCTGGGCAAATTGCGCGAAAAGGTGCGCTCCTATACCAGTTATACACTCGACTTCACGGCGGCTATCGAAGGGGAAGGTTCCATAAAGGGGAATTTGACGGTCAGCGGCCGCCGGTTCGCAGCCAAAGTCCGGGGACAGGAGTTGTATTACGACGGGGCGACGCTGTGGAACTACATCCCGCAACAACAGGAAGTGACCATCGAGCGGCTCGACCCGAACAATCCCAGTGTGCTCTCGAATCCGTCGAAACTGATGAACATCGACCCGAAAGATTACAACCACCGGTCGCTGCCGGGCGTGCCCGATGCCAAGGGCAAGACTTTGCAGGTCGTGGAGCTGACTCCCAAGGAGAAGACGCCGGATTACACCTCCATGACCTTGTATATAGATCCGGCGACCTGGCTCCCGCAGCGCATTACCATCGCCACCCCGTCGTCGGACAACCCGATCGAATTCCGGCTGGAAAAGCTGCAACCCGGCGTACCTGTGAGCGAAGATACTTTCCGGTTCGACGTCAAAAGGCATCCGGGTGTCGAGGTGATCGACTTCCGGTAGGTAGGGATAATAAATCCCTGAAGATCGACAACAATGCCAAGCGGCTCTTTTTCAACGGCAGCGGGCTGGGCAAATTACACAACCGAAGCACGCGGTGGAGACGGCAGCCCCGTTCTGCCCCGCAATCCGGGCAGGGAACGGTTTCCCTGCCCGGGTTTTTCCGTCACTCTCGGCCCGATGGCCTTTCCGAGGGGTAAACGGATCTAAGTTTCCTTAATGCCGGATTATTCAACTTCACGTTCCCGCGGGTGGCGACCGATAACCGGATGATTTCCGTTCGCAAAATAAAGTCAACGGTCAGAATCAATGCTTTACGGCGTCAATCTCCGTCCACCGGCAGAAATGTACCGTCAAAAACAGTTTGCCGCTCCGCCGTCCGGAAAAAAGCGAGGCAGCTTTCTCCCGCGGGAGAAAGCTGCCTCGCTTTTATGACCGGTAACGATCCCTTAGCTTTACTTCTGGATCATATCGGACGGATCGCGCATCACCATGCTCTTGGCAACACGGAGCTTCACCCCGTTATCGACCTCGAGCAGCACGCTCTCGTCGCTCACTTCCTTAACGGTGCCGTAGATACCGCCGGCGGTGATCACTTTCGTACCGTTCTCCAGCGTGTTGCGGAACTGGTTCAGTTCTTTCTGGCGTTTCTGCTGGGGACGGATCATAAAAAAGTACATTACCACGAAGATCAGTACCATCATTCCGATGAACGACCAGTTGCTGCCTCCCGCCGCAGCGCCGCTTTGGGCCGCCTGAAGCATGATTGTGTTGAGTGTCATGAATTTTTCTGTTTTATTTAGTTGTTTTTATTGTTTTCTCCGTAGTTTATAACGGAATCCCAACCCGTTTAGTGTGCAAATGCCGTGCAAAATTCCTTACAGGAGGCGTACCGCATCAGTTTTTCCCCGGCATATAGACTTCGCCGTCCAGGTAAACCGTGGTGCACTGCCGCTCGGCCGTAATGATCTCGATCGACTTAAATTGCTGCCCGAAACGTCCCCGGCTGTCGAAGCGCCACTTCACCGTGATGCTGTCCCCCGCCGGAACCGGCGCCGGATCGTAATCCGCCGTCGTACAACCGCAGCCGGTAATCATCTGTACGATCACCAGCGGCTTGTCCGAAACATTGACCACCCGGAACCTGCCTTCAACCACGTCCCCCTCCGCAATCCGCCCCATCGCAATGGTGTCGTAAGAGCGCGCCGACACATAGTCTCCTTTAGGATTGAGGTTCGCGCTGTCCGCCAAAGGCAAAGCAACTGTCAGCAAAGCAGCCCCCCCGCCATCTGCCGAAGTGCTCCCCGACGGTGCTCCTCCCCCGCAGGCAACAACGCCCCCGCCCGCCAGACATGCAGTCAATATACAGAGAAACAGCCTACGCATTATTCGTCTGTTTATCTTTCGAAACGCCCGTGTCGATCAGTCCCCGTCCCGTTTTGGCGATCTTGCCCTCCTCGGTCAGCCACACCACCAGTTTGTCGAGTATCCCGTTCACGAACACGCTGCTGCCCGGCGTGGAATAGTATTTCGATATTTCGATGAACTCGTCCAGGGTCACTTTCACCGGAATGGTCGGGAACTGGATCAGCTCGGTAATAGCCGCCAGCATAATGAGTTTATCCATGAAGGCGATTCGGTCGAAGTCCCAGTTTTTGGTGAACTTGTCGATATAGCCGAAATACTCTTCATGGTTGACCAGGGCCTTGCGGAAAAGCGTTTCCACATACTCTTTGTCGTCGTCGTTCTTGTACATCGGCATAACATCGAGGTCGGCCGATCTTTCGTTCAGGAACCCGATGGTCCGCATGGCCAGCCCCAGGCAATAAGATATATCGTCGACCCAGTACATCGACATCTCCTCCAGCGCTTCCTCGAAATAGTCGTTGTCTTCGATATGGGTCGAAAGGAAATCGGTCACGAACCGGCGGTCGGCGGCAAAAGCCTCTTTTTCGTTCTCGGGCACCGCCGCCTCCATGTACCGTTTGTAATACGGTGCGGCGATCATATCCTGGTAAAGCCGCTTGATCAGCGTCTGCTGCCCATTCCAACTTGCTTTGCAGCGGGTCATGGCATCGGCCAGCACGGCGCTCTCTTCGATCTTTGCGACCACCCGGTTGTCCACGAAACGGCGGTTCGGATTCAAATCCTCCTCCGTAGGCATCATTTTGGCCTGCCCGATAGCGATCCGCTCGCGCGCCACTTCGGCCACTTCGCCGATAAGGGCGATCATCATCAGGTAAAGCTCATAGCTTTTCTGAATACTCACGGTCAGTTCTTTCTCGGAACGGATAAGCGATTCTTCCCTGGATTGGAAATAACTGTAGAGCGATTTGACGGTCTTGATGCGGAGCAGTCGGCGACTAAGCATGGAAACAACGGTATATGGTAATGTACGGTAAAAAAGATATTCCGACAGGAACCTGCGCCCCCCGGAACTGAAAACTGCGCTGATTAATATTCGTCTTCGTTGAAGAAGAAGTCGTCCTTGCTCGGATAGTCCGGCCAAATATCCTCGATACTTTCGTAGATCTCGCCCTCGTCCTCGATCTCCTGCAGGTTCTCGATCACCTCCAGCGGAGCGCCCGAACGAATGGCATAATCGATCAACTCGTCTTTGGTGGCGGGCCAGGGTGCATCTTCGAGTTTGGATGCCAGTTCAAGTGTCCAGTACATAGTTTTCGCGTGTTTGTTAACTCTCACCTTTCCGGGGCCAGTGGTCTCCGGGAGTCGCAAAAGTAACAATTTTTTCGGGATACAATCGGCTGTGGATCGTTATTTTTTCGGTTCCCAGCGTACATCCGCCGCCCCCAGGTCGTATCCCAGCCTCCGCCCCAAGGCGTAAAAGTAATCCGACAGCCGGTTCAGGTATCCCCTGACTGTTTCAGGTACGTCCGGATATTGCCCGGCAGCGCTGACCACCCGCCGCTCGGCGCGACGGCAGGTTGTCCGGCAAATATGGCTGTACGACAGCTGCGGATGTCCGCACGGCAGGGTGAAATGCCGCAGCTCAGGCAATCCTTCCTGCAACTCGTCTATATGCTTTTCCAACTGAGCGATATCATCGGGAGATACCTGCGGCAATTCGGCCTTCAGGGTCTCCTCCGATGCCAGCAGGGATGCACAGCTCATCAGCCGGTCCAGCACCCACTCCAGCTGTTTTTTCTCTTCCGGGTGCTTTTGGCCGAGCATGTCGTGCAGGTATCCGGTATGGGCCATCAGTTCGTCGACGGTACCGTATGCCTCGATCCGGGGGTCGTTCTTGGCCGCCCGCGTACCGCCTGCCAACGAGGTGGTTCCCTTGTCGCCTGTGCGTGTGTAGATTTTCATCCCTTGTATAATTATTCTTTCGGTTACTGTTCCAGTGCCGGATGCTCATTCACCCGGTGCAGCCGCTTCGATTTCGACACCCCTGCGTAGATCAGCGGTACCGCCACATTCTCCAAAGCCGTATAGCGCGGCTGCAGGTTGAACGTCTGGGAAACGAAGCCTATCTCCTTGTTGCGCACCTCCGCCAGTTCATCCTCGTCCATATGCTCACATCCGTACCGTTCAGCACATAGCGGCCCGATGTCGGCGTATCCAAACAGCCCAGGATATCCATCAGCGTCGATTTGCCCGAACCCGACGGCCCCATGATCGCCACATAACCGTAGCGCCGAATCTTCACGCCAGCGCGTGCACCTCCTGCGTGCCGACCACATAAGTCTTCCGTATATTTTCGATCGAAATGATCTCTTCGCGGTTTGCCACAAGAGCGTAAGTTTGTCAATTTCTGATGCGGAAGAACTGCTTCTGCAATTTCGGGTCGAAAAAGAGCACCACGAGGCCCTGCAAATGTGCCGCTACCGCCTGCGTCCCCTCATACCACGCCTCGAACTCCCTCCGCTCCCGCGCCGAACGGAACGGTTCCCGGAGCAAGACCACCGCCGGCGGAGAATCGAGCGCCAAAAGCTCCGGCACCGACCCCACAACAGCCACATTCTCCGCCCCGTACCGGTCGGCGATAGCCGCCGGAAGCGTCCGGCGGCGGTTAGGCAAAACCACCTCGCGGATAAAACGGTACATCATCGGCGAGTGAACCGCATAGCCCCGCCAATGCGCAGCCGTCAATGCGTGTCGAAAACGCGTATAAAACTGGTATCCCGTCATTTACTTACCTCCTGCAACCGCTTTTCCCGCCAGGTAGCCCGTCGATAAAGCCACTTGTATATTATAGCCTCCGGTATCCGCATCGATATCCAGCAACTCACCGGCAAAATAGAGTCCCTTGACTTTCAAAGATTCCATTGTTCGCGGATCGACCTCCGACAGATCGACCCCGCCCGCCGTAACAATCGCTTCGGTGAACGGCCGGTAGTCTCGCACCGGGAACCGCCACCTTTTCAAAACAACGACAAGCCGCTCGCGGTCAGCCGCCGACAGGGAATCCACTGGTTTCGACACCGACAATCCCGCTTCCCGGGCAATTACCGTCCGCAGCTGCAGCGGCAATAACTTCTGCAACAACACCTTAACCGGGGTATCACCACCGAGTTGCAGGATTTCCCGTTCGATGCGATTCCGCAGCTTCTCTGCCGAAAGCGCCGGCTTCAGGTCGATAGCCGCCTCCACCCGCCTGCCGTCCGCAATGGCGTCTACCGCCGTGCGGCTCACCTGCAAAACGATAGCCCCGCCCATCACCCCATCCGCCGTGAACTCCATCTCGCCGAACCGCCGCTCCGCCACCTCGCCGTCCACAACCAACGACAGCTCCACATTCCGCAAAGCCAGCCCTTTAAGGCCGGCTGGCACCGAAATCTCCAGCGGCACCAGCGACGGCCTGAGCGGTTCGATCCGGTGTCCCGCCTCGTAAGCCATCCCGTGACCCTCGCCCGTGGAGCCCGTCGCCGGATAGCTCACCCCGCCCGTAGCCAGCAACACTGCCTTAGCCGGAACATGCTCTCCCGACTCCAAAACCGCCCCCCGGATAAATTCGTCCGAGATCATCAACGATGCCACCGGCGCATGGCACCTGATCTCGGTTCCGCACCGTTCCGCCCACGACACCAAAGCATTCGCCACATCCCAAGCCTTGCCCGAAGCCGGGAAAAGACGTCCGCCCCGTTCACAGACAAGCGGCACGTTCAAAGCCTCGACAAACCGCATCGTTGCCCGGTTGTCGAACGCCTCGAACGCTGCCCTGAAAAATTCCGAGCCCTGTTTCACCTTCGCCAGGAACTCCTCCCGCGGACGGTCATTGGTCACATTGCACCGCCCCTTGCCCGTGATGCGCAGCTTCCGCGCCGGCTTCTCCATCTTCTCCAGCAACAGCACACGCCTCGCACCCGACGACGAGGCCGTCCCCGCCGCCATCAAGCCCGCAACACCGCCGCCCACCACGATCAGGTCATACATGGCGCAGCGCCTCTATCGATTTGACCACCCGCTCCGGATCGGTAATATCCCGCGCGAACTCCTCGACCGTCACCGTCCCTCCCATCGACACCCGCTCGTTGCGGTACTCCATCCCCCCCTCGACCCGGTGCCGCGCAGACATATGGAATTCCGTAGCATGCGTATCCGCAGCCAGCTGCGCCACATTGTTTTCGTTCACTCCGCAGCCCGGCATAATAATGATCCGTCCCGCAGCCCTTTCAACAAGTTCCGCTATAAGCCAGGCACCCGCCGGTGCCGAGGCTTCCTGTCCCGACGTCAGTATCCGGTCGAAACCCAGCGAGATAATCTGCTCCAACGCCTCGAACGGATCGCGGCAGACATCGAACGCCCGGTGAAATGTGGTCGACAGTCCCCCTGCGGCAGCCATCAGCTCCGCGTTCCGTTCGCTGTCGATCGTCCCGTCCGCCCGGAGGCATCCGAAGACCACCCCGTCCGCTCCCGCCGCCTTGGCCGCTTCGATGTCGATCAGCATCGTCTGAATCTCGGCCGGGGTATAGAGGAAATCGCCGCCCCGGGGCCGGATAATCACGTTCAGCTGGATACCTATCGCCCGGCGGGCCGTCACCATTTCGCCGTAGCTCGGCGTGGTTCCCCCTTCCGGGATCCCCGCACACAACTCCACCCGCGCTGCCCCGCCCTGCTCCGCCGCCACGCAACTCGCCGCCGAATTGGCGCACACTTCGATAACCGGTTCTACCATATATATGTCCCTTTAAATGTTTTAGTATTCCCTTTGGCATCGCGTACCGTCAACACCGCGTCATGCTTCACGGGCGTCGTCCCGCACACCGGCACATGCTCCATCGTCCGGCTCTTCGGATCCCAGGCCAACAATTCCCACTTCCCGTCCACTGTCAGCGTATAACATGCGATGCCCGATAGGTCGTCCGTTACCTGCCACCGCACCGTCTTTCCCGCCGGTATTTGCGCACCGGAGGCATACAGCGGCCTGACCACCGGCGCTACGGTGTCCACGGCCACGGCAAAACAGCCGAGCCGCTTCACCTGCGCCGACACCCGCTGTACTGCGGCATCCCAGCCGCCCCCGACGCTCCCCGGCCTCCCGTTATCCCCGATGGCAACCAACAAGGCTTTGTCCCGTAGGGATTCCGACAGTTCCGGCACTGCGATACTCACCGTCGCCGCCTTCTGCAACGGAATATCGGAGGAACCCGCTCGCACGACCGGCAAGCCCCCCACCGAATCCCGCGAAACCGGAATCAACATCGACTCGTACAACGCTCCGCCCGGAATCGCGACCTGCGCGCCGGACAGGTCGAAAGTCCTCCCATTCCACCACAACACAGGCTCCCCTGGCGGCACTTCCGTATCGGCTACCGTCCCGCGCTCGATCCGGAAACGGAGCCGGGTGCTGTTCCCCGCATCGTCCGTCACAACAGTTTCGATCCGGCGCGGCCCGCCATCAGCCACGGAGATCGTCCCGTCGGCGGTTTTCCGCTCCGGTCCGTAAACCGCCAGCCGGTTATGCGGCGACACCCAAGCCCGCAACACCGAAGTCCGTCGCGCACGGTGGTTCTCCGGATAATCCACGAACGTATTGACATATCCCGTCGTCGTAAAATCGAGCCGGTCGATGGCGAAGCTGAAATTCACCTCCCCGTCCACCCGCTGCCGGAGTGCGTAGACCCCCATAGTATTGGATTTTCCGTCTTTATAGTCGATCACCTCGTAAGCCAGATAGCCCCGCCTGCCGAGCCGGAGCACCGAATCTTCCGGCACCGCCGTGCCGTCGGGCTGCATCCGCACCGCCACGCTCTGCCGCAGCGTCCGGAAAGGCACGCCCCTGACCGAATCCACCTCATACAATAATATCCGGCTCACCACCGGCGGCACCCGGTCGGCGACCTGGAAGACTTTCTGGGCGATCAGGTTCCGCGACCGGCCCTGCGCATCGCGGATCTCGAAATGGAGGTGCGGGCCGCCCGATGACCCCGTATTCCCGAGAAAAGCGATCCGCTCGCCCTTGGCTACCGGGAACTGCCCCTTGGCCGGATAGAGGTCGACCCGGAACGACCGTTTGGCATACTGCTGCGCCCGCACCCACCGCGCGATCTGCGGCGCAAAAGCATTCAGGTGTCCGTACACCGACGTTTCACCATTCGGGTGCGTCACATAAAGTACATTTCCGTACCCCGTCGGCGACACCCCCACGCGCGACACATAACCGTCCCCCGTGGCATACACCGGACTCCCCACGCCCTGCAACGCCTTGATGTCCACCCCGGCATGGAAATGATCCGAGCGTATCTCACCCACGTTCCCCGCCAGCGTAATGGCGAATCCCACCGGCGAGCGGTAGTGCTCCGCCCCGTATGCTTTTGTTCCGACCTGTCCGTAGGCCCGTCCGCAGACCACTGCGCACAGGCCCAGGATCGCCAAAAATATCTTTTCTAAAATCACCATCTCGTAAAATCTTCACCCGGCTCGTACCCATCGGCCATGATCCGTTCCAATATCTCCTGTATTTCCGAATAGTCGTACCCCCGCCCCATCGCCCAGCGGAACAGTTTCGTCCGCAAGTCATACGCCCCTTTGGCTTTCTCCCGTTCCCGCAAAAAACGCCGGCAGAGCATCGTCTCTAACTTGTCCACCTGCAACTCCGGCTCGATCTGTCGGAGCGCCTCCGCGATAATCTCCTTCGGTATCCCTTTCGCCTTCAGCCCCAGCTCGATCTTGCGCCGCCCCCAGCCTGAACAGTTCATCTTCTCCCGCACATAGGCCCGCGCGTACCGCTCCTCGTCCACGAACTTCTCCTTTACCAGCCGGGCGATGATCGGCTCGTAGTCTTCCCTGTTCATCCGCCACCGGTAGAGCGACCGTTTGATGTCGCTGATGCACCGCTCGCTTTTGGCGCAGGTCAGCATCAGCGATTCCAATGCCCGTTCCACACTCTTCGCGGGCTGGGAGTAGTCGATGTTTTCGGGCCGTTTGCGCTCCCGCACCCGCTTGTAGCCAACCTCTTCATCGCCGTAATATACCATTGTTCCAAATCTTAAATGCCGCGTTCTTCCTATGGACAGGCCGCAGGCCACCCCCCCGGCGCAGAACCGGTGCCGCCGGACACTCCAACCGGGCTGTGGCTACCTTTATATTGCGGCACCGCCGGCTCCGGCCCTAAAACTACAAATGGCCTCCAATCCCCCGCACGCTCCGCTCCCGGCCATGAATATCTTTCAAAATCCGCACTGCCTCATACCCCAGTGACGACAACAACTCCCGTACCGGACCGCCATACCGTTCGTTGATCTCGAACCACAACTCCCCGCCCGGTTCGAGCAAGGGCAGCCGCGCAATGGCCCGATAGAACAGCAACGGGTCGTCGTCGGGCACGTACAACGCCCCCTCCGGTTCATAACGCACAACATTCGCCCGCATCCCTGCCCGTTCCGAATCCAGCACATAGGGCGGATTACTCACCACCAGATCGAATCGTTCCCCTTCCGAAGGCACATAGTTCAGCACGTCCCGTTCCACGAATCGCACGCGACCACACACACCATGGGTTTCGGCATTGGAAGCGGCCACCGCCAAAGCTCCCGCCGAAATATCCCACGCCTCCGCATACGCATCGCACCACTCCACCGCCAGCGTCACCGCAAGAGCACCGCTCCCCGTACCGATGTCGAGCACCCGTTTTTTCGGCGAACCGGCCAGTATCTCCTCCGCCAACTGTTCCGTCTCGACCCGGGGGATCAACGTGTCGCGCGTCACCTGGAACAGCCGTCCGTAAAACTCCTGCCTGCCGGTCACATACTGCACCGGTTCCCACGCCTCCAGCCGCCGCACATCCGCCTCCCACTCCCCGCCACGTTCAAAAACGGAAGTACCGTTCATCACCCGCTCCAGATGCCCGATCCCGTATTTATCCTCCAGCAACCGCGCAGCGACAACCTCCGCCTCCCGTCCTCCGTAAAGGACCGAAAGACGCGCCACTGCATCCCGATATGTCTCCGAAAGAGTCAAAGTCAAGCAAAGATAATTAAATTTGTCGCCATGATGGAAGAAGCCTACATGAAAAGGTGCCTGGAGCTGGCGGCTCTGGGAGCCGGCAGCGCATCGCCCAACCCGCTGGTCGGATGCGTAATCGTCCACGACGGGCAGATCATCGGCGAAGGATGGCACCGGCAATACGGAGGGCCGCATGCCGAAGTGAACGCCGTGGCCGACGCCGAAGCGAACGGCCACGGCCCGCTCTTACAGGAAAGCACGCTGTACGTGAACCTCGAGCCGTGCAGCCATTGGGGCAAAACGCCGCCGTGCGCCGACCTGATCATCGAAAAGCGGATACCGCGCGTAGCGGTGGGCTGCATCGACTCCTATTGCGAGGTGAGCGGCCGGGGCATTGCAAAAATGCGGGAAGCGGGAATCGACGTAACGGTGGGGATGCTGGAAAAAGAGTGCCTGCACTTCAACCGCCGATTTTTTACGGCGCAAAACGAAAGCAGGCCGTATATTATCCTGAAATGGGCGCAGACTTCGGACGGGTTTCTGGACGCGGTGCGCCCATCGGCGGAAATCCCGGCGGCTTGGATGACGGGCGAGGCGGCGAAAATACTGGTACACCGTTGGCGGGCCGAAGAGGATGCAATACTGGTGGGGACACGCACGGCGATGCTTGACAATCCCTCGCTGACTGTGCGTGCGTGGCGGGGACGCAATCCGCTGCGGGTAGTGCCCGACCGGCATTTGGTCTTGCCGCCGGAACTGAATGTCTTCAACGGCGAAGCGCGGACGGTGCTGTTCACAGCCGCCTCGAACAAGGCTGCGGCGGAAAGCCGCTTTGCCAGGAAGCCGAATGTATCGATCGAAACTTTCGGAGGTCCGGAAGATCTATTGCAAGCCCTGCGGCGGGAGCCGTACCGGGTACAGTCCATCATGATCGAGGGGGGGGCGCAATTGTTGAACTCGGTCATCGGGGCCGGGTTGTGGGACGAGGCGCGGGTTTTCACCGCTTCTATGGCGCTGAACGAACTTTACCCGGCTGCGCTTATTCCGGAGCCGCAAGGCGTGCCGGCTCCGATTCTTCCCGGAAGTGCAAAGATCACGGGCGAACTCCCGGCGGTGGGACTGAAAATCTTTGAGCGGAACTAACCTGCCTATCACGGGCCAGCCTCAACGACAGGCCCGAATCCCGGAAAATTCCCGTGGCAACGGGCAGTCCGGAGTCTCCCCGGGGCAGAGGGCCACTATACGTCCCTCGCAGGCTCCAGCCCGAAAAGACGCGGACAACGATTCCTTCCGGCCCCTCCGCGAAATGCTCTAAGAAACCGAGGTGACCTCTGAAGGATGCGCCCCGTAGGCCCGCAACGCCAACCGTTTTACCCACACTACGAAACCGCCGGTCAGGATCAGGTTCAGCACTAACGTCAGCACAGAAATGATCAGCGCGGGGCCGCCGATATTGTACCCCAGCGCGATAAAGATGATCCCGGCCCCCACCTCGCCGCGCGTGAACATCCCCACCGACAAGGCCAGCCGCTCCTCGAACATCCGGTCACGGTAGAAAAACAGCGGCATCAGTTTCCCGATGTTCGACAAGACCGAAACGATCAGCACGTGGAACGCGATCATCCCCCACGACATCATCGGCTGCGTTCCCAGAATCGAAGGCGCACCGCCCTCAGCCGCCGAATGGGCCGAGAACGCCTCCATGCCGTCCCCCACGAAATAGGGCATGCTCAGCCCCACCAGAAGCATGAACAGGAACGACACACAGGTGGACACTTTCCGCTCAATGGGCGTGTCGACATGCTTGTGCCGCATCACCATCCCCAGCACGAACGCCGGGAGCAGCACTTCGATATGGATATGGAACAACCGGTTGACCAGCCACGTCACGAAAATCACCGCCACCGCGTACAACAATATCGCCCACCACTCCTGTCTCATATCGTACTTGGCGAGCTGCCGCCACCCGAAGCCCAGCAGTACGGTCACCACGGCAAGAATGACGATCACCTCCGGCCGGAAACCCACCATCATGATTTGAAGCGGGATCATCAGCAGGATGGTGTCCAGGTCGTCGAAGATTGCCAGCACCTGTATCTTGCGGTACATCCAGCTGGCCCGCAGGCCGATGGCCGCCAGCATCGTGAAGAGTATCCCCGCCGAGGTCGGTGCCGCGAAACGGCTCAGGAGCAGGCTCTCTTTCCAAGCGCCCCAGTCGCCGTGACAGGAGCCGGGCAGCAATACGAACACATAATAGACCGCCACCAGAATCCACGGCAGCGCCGCTGTCGCCATGGCGATGAAATAGTCGCTCACATAGCCCCGCCAGCGGGCTTTGTCGACCTCGAACTCGCGGCCGACGTTGATCATAATGAATGCCAGGCAGATATAGAGCAGTATGTCCGTCACCCCTTTGAACGAAGCGTAGCTCTCCCCCGCCATCAGCGTAGGAAGGGTCTGCGAGGCCGTCAAGCCCAGGATCAGGAAGAAAGAGAACAGGAGTATTTTACGCATTTATCTAAACTAATCGTTGTATTCCGGTAATACCGGGGTCAATATCTCGTGGGTGCGGAACGGCTGTCCTCAAAAGCACTGTATGCCGCCCCCGCCGCGCTCTTCTTGTCCGCCATCGCGCAGCAGATATGCCCGGCCTCCAAATATTGTCCCGCGTAAGGGTAAGCGGTGCTATATCAGATATTTTCGGCGTTGCTTTTCAGGGTAAGGTTACACAGTTTGTAGAGTATCCGCGCCCCTACATTAGCATTCCACTCGCCGTCGCCATCCGACGGCGAAACCTCCGTCAGGTCGAACCCGACGATCCGCCGCCCCGACTCCACCAGCTTCGCCAACAGGTAGACCGCCTCGCGGTAGGACAATCCCCCCGGCACCGGCGTTCCCGTCCCCGGACAGTTGTCCGGCGAAAGTCCGTCGATATCGAAACTCACATAGACATTCTCCGGCAGTTGTTCGATGATTCCCGCGCACTGCATCCCCCAGTCCAACCCCTCGAAAGCATGCTTCGCCAGCGTATAATCGTCGTACTGCACCACCCGGCCATCGCTTTCCTCGGCCAATTGCACCTCCGCACCGCAAAAGTCCCGGATACCCACCTGCACCAGCCGCGAAACCTGCGGCAGCTGCAAAGCGTTGTACATAATAGAGGCGTGTGAATAAGCAAACCCCTCGTACGCCGCCCGCAAGTCCGCATGGGCATCTATGTGAAGAATCCCGAACTCCTCGCCGCGAGCGGCCAAAGAGCCCGCCACCGCCCGCATCAGACCCAGCGGCGTGCTGTGATCCCCCCCCACAAGACCTACCGTCCGCCCTTGGGCCAATAGCGATGCCGCCTGCGTGAATATGATCTCGTTGAGCCGCTCGGAACCCGCATTGACTTCCGCCAACGGTACGGAAACTTCCTCGTCGGTAATCGCGCCCCCGTTTTCCAGGTGCGCGATCACCTTCTCCGCCTTCTTTCGCAGCCGGTCCGAAGCGTCCCTGATCCACTCGTCGGCAGGAAGCGTGCCGATCCCGCGCCGCCACCCCTCGGGATAGTGCGCGTCCCGCAATTCGACCTGTGTCGAAGCCCCGACAATAGCCTCCGGAGCCGCCGCCGTCCCGTGGTTATACGAGACCGTCACGTCCCACGGTGCCGAAATAAGCACCAGATCGGCTTCGGAAACTCCGAAAGGCAAACCGAAATAGTTGCCGTTGGCCACCCCCACGTCGTCCGGGGAAAAAGCGGTTATATCCGTATTATTACTGCTGCCACTCATAACTGTTCAGGTGTCTGGTCAAACAAATGAAAGGCGGGTTTTCGAGCGATTCCTCGTTGTACCGCAAAGGTTCGCCGCCGAGCGACACCACCCGCACTCCGGCTCCGCAGGCGATGGCTTCACCGGCCGCCGTGTCCCACTCCGAAGTCGGCGTCGTCCGCAGGTAGCAGTCCACCGACCCTTCCGCCACCAGGCACATCTTCAGCGAGCTGCCGTACTCCACGATCTGCACGTCGCCGATCTGTTCCTGCAGCTGGCGCAGATGCTCACGCACCTGCTCCGACTCGTGCGAACGGCTCAGGGCCACCCTCAGCGGCATGTTCCGCTCCGGCACCACCGGCAGCTTCCGCACATCCGCAAAAATGCGGCTGATCGAGAAGTCCGCCGACATCTCCGGCTTCACGCCCGTTTTGCAGAACGAGCCGCGGTCCGGATCGCTGAAATAAATGGTCTCGGTGGTCGGGATATAGATCACTCCCAGATAAGGCCGGTTGTCCACCATCAAGGCGATATTCACCGTAAATTCTCCGTTGCGTTTGATGAACTCCTCGGTGCCGTCCAGCGGGTCGACCAGCCAGAAGAGGTCCCATCCCCGCCGCTCCTCGAAATAGAGGTCGCGCCCCTCTTCCGACAGCAAGGGGATGCGCGTCGCGCTCAGGTAGTGCTTGATCAGCGTGTGCGCCTCCCGGTCGGCGATAGTGATCGGTGTGCTGTCGGCCTTGAGGCTGACGAAAAAGTCGTCGTAGCGGGTGTATATCTCCATGATCTTGGCTCCGGCCCGAACGGCTGCGTTGTAAGCCTCCGCCAGGAAAAAGTCGGTCTGCTCTCTCTCTATCATAATT
The DNA here is from genome assembly GCA_964486945.1 of uncultured Rikenella sp. Lineage (GTDB taxonomy): Bacteria > Bacteroidota > Bacteroidia > Bacteroidales > Rikenellaceae > Rikenella. The sequence continues at coordinate 38,351 of CAZAPI010000001.1, forward strand.
TCGGCATTAATAAGGCAAAGTTACGGATTTACAGCCATATTTCCGAGAGGCGGACAGCTGGGCCGCCCTCCGGAACACAAAACAGCCAGAGCAAAAAGCATACAATTCGGTCTATTTCGGTGCCTTCCGGTAGAGATAGATCCCGATCACGGCATAGACGATATTCGGCAGCCAAACGGCCACCACCGGCGGCATCACCCCGCCCTTGGCGAACTCGCCGGCAAAGCGCATCAGCACGATGTAGGTGAAGCAGAGCGCGATCCCCACCCCGATATGCAGCCCCGTCCCGCCGCGCACTTTGCGCGAGGAGAGCGACACCCCGATCAGGGTCAGGATGAAAGTCGAGATCGGATAGGCCCATCGCGAGTAGGCTTCGACCTGGAAGATCGGCACCATGTCCGACCCTTTGGCCTTCTGCTGGCGGATAAAATGGAGCAGTTTCAACGAGTTCATGGTCTGCACCAGATCCTGCGTGCGGCCCAATTCGTCCGCCGAGAGGTTCACTACCGTATCCAGCGGCGTGTTGTATTTGGTCAGTATCTCGCGTTCCCCTTCATAGTGGCGCGTAAAGTACTTGGACAACCGCCAGTGCCCCGTCACCGTGTCGTAGCGCGCATTCTGCGCCTCCAGCGTGCTGACGATGTTCCCCCCGTCGTACGTCTCGATGGCGAAATACTCGGCCACCTTGCTCTGCCCCTGGAAGCCCCGGATGTAGACGAACGTTCCCGGCTCAAGCTGGCGGTAGATATGCGATTCGTAGACCGATTTGTGTTTGCCCATGTATTTCGCCTCGAACGCCAGCCGTTTGGCATTGGCCTCCGGGATCAGGAACAGGTTCAGGCTCAGGCTCAGGATGGTGATGAGCATGGCCGAGACGAAGTAGGGCCACATCAGCCGCCGGAAGCTGACCCCGCTCGACAGGATGGCGATGATCTCGGTGTCGTAGGCCATCTTGGAGGTGAAGAAAATCACCGCGATAAAGGTGAACAGCCCGCTGAACTGGTTGACGAAATAGGGGATGAAATTGACGTAATAGCCCAGCACGATCTCCGAGATCGGCGCGTGGCTTTCGAGGAAGTCGTCGATTTTCTCCGCCGCGTCGAAGATCACCACGATCAGGATGATCAGTGCGATGGCGAACAGGTAGGTTCCCAGGAACCGGCGCATGATGTACCGGTCGATAATTTGCAGTTTGAGGCTTTTCAGGAATTTCTTCATCGTATCTCTCCGTTACAGCCTACGGCCCAGTTTTCCGACCATTTCGGTTTTCCAAGCTGCGAAATCCCCCGCCACGATATGCTCCCGTGCCTGCCCCACCAGCCACAGGTAGAAACCTAAGTTATGCAGCGACGCGATCTGCGCCGCCATCATCTCGCCCGCCACCGTCAGGTGCCTCAGGTACGCTTTGGTGTACTGCGTGTCCACGAAGGTGTGCCCCATCGGGTCGATCGGCGAGAAATCCTCCGCCCACTTCCGGTTCCGGATATTGACGATCCCCTCGCTCGTGAAAAGCATCCCGTTGCGCCCGTTGCGCGTAGGCATCACGCAGTCGAACATGTCCACCCCCCGCTCTATGGCTTCGAGTATATTGATCGGCGTGCCCACTCCCATCAGATACCTCGGCCGGTCGGCCGGCAGCACTTCGTTCACTACTTCGATCATCTCGTACATCACCGGTGCCGGTTCCCCCACCGCCAAGCCTCCGATCGCATAGCCATCCGCGTCGAACCGCTGCACGAACTCCGCCGACTTGCGCCGCAGTTCCGGGTACGTACATCCCTGCACGATCGGGAACAGCGACTGATGGTATCCATACGGGCACTCCGTCTTGCCGTATTGCGCAAAACACCGTTCCAGCCACCGCGAAGTCCTCTCCCACGACTTGGCCGCATAGCCGTATTCCGCCGTCCCCGGCGGGCACTCGTCGAAAGCCATCATAATATCGGCCCCGATCAGGCGCTGTGTGTCGATCACGTTCTCCGGCGTAAACAGGTGGCGCGAGCCGTCGATATGCGACTGGAATTTGCACCCCTCCTCCGTCAGCTTGCGGATGCCGGTCAGCGAGAAGACCTGGAAGCCGCCGCTATCCGTCAGAATCGGCCGGTCCCAGCCTGCGAATCGATGGAGTCCGCCTGCCTTATATAAGGTGTCGGTACCGGGCCGCAAATAGAGGTGATAAGTATTTCCCAGAATAATCTGTGCCCCCACTTCGTCCGCCAGGTCGCGGTGGAACACGCCTTTGACGCTGCCAACGGTGCCGACGGGCATAAAGATGGGGGTACGTATCTCGCCATGGTCGGTACGCAAAGTGCCCGCCCGGGCCGAGGTGTTAGGGTCGGTATGTTCGAGGGTGAATAGCATCTTCGGTAAATAAAAACGCAAATTTAGGGCTTTTATTCTTAGCCGGGATAGTTTAAAAATCTTTTAAGATT
>CAZAPI010000002.1:0-35706 GCA_964486945.1 uncultured Rikenella sp.
GACACTGGTCCTGACCACGGTGCTGATGTGGATCGGGGGTGCCCCTCAGTCCACGGCGGGCGGGATCAAGGTGACGACGTTCTACCTGATGGTGAAGAACGTCGTCGCCACGATACGGGGAAACACGGCAATCGAGGTCCACAAGCGGGAGATCCCGTCGCGGTCTGTGCGCCGGGCTTTCGCGGTGGTCGGGGTGTCGCTCGGGATTTTGGGGGCGGCGGTGACGCTGCTGACGTTCTTGGAGCCGGACAAGTCGATCTCGTCGCTGGCTTTCGAGGCTGTGTCGGCGCTGGGTACGGTGGGCTTGGGGCTGGGAATGACACCCGAACTGGGCACGGCCTCGAAGTTAGTGCTGGTTGTGCTGATGTTCGTGGGGCGCGTGGGGATCATCGGGATGATGATGGCGATCGTCAAGCCGCAGCCGCACGGGCCGTATGAGTATCCCCGCGAAGATATCCTGATCAACTGATCTGCCGGTTAGGAGGTAAGGTCAAACATGCTCGGTATTGCAAGAATCTGCTTGTTGTCTGTTAAGTGGCTGCGGTCGTCTTGCGGCGGGTGTCCGGTGCGTGTGCTCGCGCCGCGCGTGAAACCGTAACTGCCTCCCTGTGGATGGCTCTTTGGCGTGCAGGTGCTGTCGGGTATTCCAACCGGGTTGCAAGTGTCCTGACAAGGTCGTCTGCCGGGCGCGGCCGTTCGATGGGATTTCCGAGCCGCATAGGTGGGCACTGTCAGGGCTGTAAACGCCTGAATGGCAGTTGTACACCGTCAATGTACGTCCGCAGCTGCGCGCATATGGTTGAACAGGCGCAATTGCGTTCGCTTGGTTCCGATAAAGATTGAAGATTTACTGGGCGACGAAGACGTAGGTGATCGTACCCCGTTGCCGGTCGGGCGCTCCGGCGTCTGCATTGAACGTCGAAGCCAGCGCCGCCTGTACCGCCCGCTGTGCGATGCAGTCCCCCGGAGAGGCCTTTTCGACCGAAGCATTCGTCACCTCCCCGTTGCGGTTCACCGTGATGCCCACCACAACGGTCCCCCCCTCGCGGCATTGGTAAGCCGGAACATGGAGGTAAGTCGCCGTTCGGCCTTCCAGGTCGTAAGATACCGTCACATTACCTTGCACCTTGACCGTCTGCCGCTGCGAAGAGGTGCTTTTTTGCTGGGAGGAAGAAGATTTCGGCATTTTATGCCGTTGCGACATCTGCGCGATCTCGTCCATCCCTGCGCGGAAAGCCTGCTGGCCTGCCGCCAGCTCCTGCTGAACCCGCTCGGCTTCGGCCAGGAGCTTGTCCGCCTGTGTTCCCCGGTCGTCCTTCAGCGAAGCGTCCATCTTGGCGTTTTGGTCGGATGTCCGGTTCATCACCCGCTCGTAGCTTCCCGGGTCGATCTCCTCGACCGGTTTTTGCGGGATCTGCTCCGGTTCCGGTTCCAGTTGTTCCGGATCTTCCGGGTTGACCAGCTCCACGTACATCGTCGTGGCCGGATTCTCGTACACCACTATCTTATAGGAAACGAAGAGGATCGCCGCGATCAGGTAGAGTACCACTGTGACCAGAAGCCCGACCCGGTGGCGGTAGACCCAATCGCCCGCGTCGCGCCGCTGCCTGCGGTTCTCGAACGGCAGGACGATCCGCTCCGGCCGCCCGGCCCCGGGTTTGCGCGGTGGAGGCGCTACCGGCGGACGGCTCTGCACCTGTTGCCTTTGCGGGTGTGCAGGTTCGGCCGGACGTTGTCCGGCGGGAGCCGTATGTCGCCGGCCGCCCATGTGGAACAGGCGGCTGCCGGACGAGCTTCCGGGCTTGCGTTTATTTTCGGGTACGGTCATCCGAGGCAAAGTTAATAAATTTTCGGTTCCCCATACCTGGAATATGCCCGCCGGGACTGCATTCCCGTAACCCGGTGCAGGACATTCTCCTGTGCCGGAACCGATAAAGTGGCGGAATGTTATTTTTTTAATAACTTTGTCCCCAAAACAGAATAGTTATGACAGAAAAACAGCAAACGCTCGCTGCGGCCGCGACCTTTACGGGAAAAGGTCTGCACACGGGGGCGACTGTGAACCTCACGATACAGCCGGCGGCCGAAGGCCACGGCATCAAATTCTGCCGGACCGACCTGGAAGGCCGGCCGGTGATCGACGCGCTGGCGGAAAACGTTTCGCAGACTTCGCGCAGCACGCTGCTTAAAAAGGGAGATGCCACGGTTTCCACCGTAGAACACCTGATGGCTGCCTTGTGGGGCTGCGGGGTGGACAACGCGCTTGTCGAACTGGACGGGGGCGAAGTGCCCATTGCCGACGGATCGGCCATGCCGTGGGTGAAACTCATTCAACAGGCCGGCGTGGTCGCCCAGGCCCAGGACCGGAAATATTACGAAATCTCGGAAAAGACCGCCCTGATCTTGGACGGGGGGCGGGAGATCGTCGCCTATCCGGACGATACCTTCTCTGCGGTGGTGAACGTCGATTTCGACTCCAAAGTGGTGGGCAAGCAGTATGCGGTCTTCTCGCCGGCAGCCGAAAACGGCGACGATTTCTGCAAGGCGGTGGCGCCGAGCCGCACCTTCGTCTTCCTGCACGAGATCGAACCGCTGATCCAGAACAATATGATCAAGGGCGGCGACCTGGACAACGCCATCGTGATCGTCGAGCAGCCGGTAGACGCGGCTAAGGCGGCCGAGATCGGCAAGCTGTTCGGGCGCGAAGGGGTGGCCGCCGACCGGCAGGGATACCTCAACAACCTCGACCTGTATTTCGATAACGAAATCGCGCGGCACAAACTGCTGGATCTGCTGGGCGACCTGGCGCTGGTGGGGATGCGCATCAAGGGGCGCGTCTTCGCGACGCGACCGGGGCATAAGGCCAACACGGAGTTCGCCAAACTGCTGCGGAAAAATATCAAACGCGACGCGGACCGGCCGACGTTCAAATACGACCCGAACGCAGAGCCGATTTACGACATCAACCGCATCAAGGCGACACTGCCGCACCGCCCGCCGTTCCTGCTGGTGGACAAGATCATCGACATCACGGACGATTCCGTCGTGGGGATCAAGAACGTCACGATGAACGAACCGTTCTTCGTGGGGCACTTCCCGGACGAACCGGTGATGCCGGGGGTGCTGATCGTGGAAGCCATGGCGCAGTGCGGAGGCATCCTGGCACTGAGCACGGTGCCCGACCCGGAGAACTATTCGACCTATTTCATGACCATCGACGGGGTGAAATACCGGCACAAGGTGGTGCCGGGCGACACGCTCCAGTTCGAACTGCGGCTTTCGGAGCCGATCCGCCGCGGGATCGTCAAGATGGACGCGCGGGCTTACATAGGCGACACGCTGGCCACCGAGGCGAAACTCATGGCCCTCGTGTCCAAAAACAAATAAAATCCATACTACGGAATACCCATTTCAGACCATTCGAATCTTATGATACATCCCTTAGCCTATGTCCATCCGGACGCTAAACTGGGCGAGAACGTCACGGTAGAACCTTTTGCATACATCGCCGGTAAGGTGACCATCGGTGACGGGAGCTGGATCGGGCCCAACTCGGTCATCAACGACGGGGCGGTGCTCGGGCGGGACTGTAAAATCTTCAGCGGCGCGGTGATCGCGGGCATACCGCAGGATCTGAAGTTCCGGGGCGAAGAGACCACGGCCGTCATTGGGGACAGAACTATGATCCGCGAATGCGCGACGGTCAACCGGGGCACGGCAGCCCGGGGAACGACGATCGTCGGGAGCGATACGCTCATTATGGCGTACGCCCACGTGGGGCACGACTGCGTGGTGGGGAACCACTGCATCCTGGCCAATAACGTTTCGCTGGCGGGCGAAGTGGAAATGGATGACTGGGCGATCCTGGGCGGGCATACCGCCATTCATCAATTCTGCCGCGTCGGCAAGCATGCCATGACCAGCGGCGGGACGATGGTGGGCAAGGACATTCCGCCGTTCATCAAAGTGGCGCACAATCCGGCTTCGTACGTGGGGGTCAATTCGATCGGACTGAGGCGGCGCGGGTTCGACAGCGCGCAGGTCAACGAGATCATGGACATCTGCCGCATCATGTTCCAGAACGGCTATTCGTACGGCAAGGCCTGCCGGATACTGGAGGAACAGATGCCCGATTCGGAGGCCCGGCGCGAGATGCTGGCGTTCTTCGCCGGATCGAAGCGCGGAGCCATTAAGCCGTACCAGAGCCGGACCAAAGACCAGGACGAAGAATAATATTCGGAGACGGCATTTGCATAAGTACATAATATTACATACATTTGCAGCGTTACGAATGGACATTCGTGACGGGGGATTTTTGAAACGGGGGTGATTAACCTCCGTTTCGTGTTTTAAAACCGGAAGGTTTATGGATTACAAGGCATTGGTGCGGGATACGGTTTGCTCGGTTGTCGAAGGCGAAAGCTCGCCGTGGGCGGAGCGGGGATTCTTTGTGGTGGATATTGCCTGCAAAGGCGGTGCTGCGGGAGTCGATGAAATCGAGGTCGCAGTGGATTGTGACGGGACGGACAGTGAAGGACGATTGCTGGGAGTGGGGATCGACGACAGCGCTGCTTTGAACCGGGAGATCTCCGGCAAGTTGGCCGAGGTGCTGCCCGGAACTGAAAAAGACGGTATCGTGGAAGAGGCCGACTTCTCGCTGACGGTGATGTCGGCGGGGCTGGGCCAGCCGCTGAAACTGGGGCGGCAGTACCAGAAACTGATGCGGCGGGCTTTGGCAGGGAATGCGCTGCCGCGGGTGGACGTGCTGTTCAAGGATGGACGGAAATTCAGCGGAGCGGTGCTTTGCGGCATCGGGTATGATAACGATACGGAGGAGGATGTGCCGTCGGCCATCGAAGTGATGTACGAGGTGAAGGAACTGCTGCCGGGCAAGAAACGGAAAGAGGTCGTGGAACGAAGGGAACAGGTCGCACTGGCGGATACCAAGGCAGTGACCGAACATTTCGAGTTCAAATAAAAACGGATAAAAACAAATCATATACCTAATGCCCTCAGTCCCAGGACGGGAGAGGGAATGCAGACAAAGAGCGATGGAAACAATAAACCTGATCAACACTTTCGCCGAGTTCAAGGAACTGAAGAATATCGACCGCGCCACGATGGTGAGCGTGCTGGAGGATGTATTCCGCAACATGCTGGTGAAGACTTACGGGTCGGACGAAAATTTCGATATCATCATCAACACCGAGAGCGGCGACTTCGAGATTTGGCGCAACCGGCTGGTGATGGAGGATGGCGACGTGCTGGACGAGAACACCCAGATCAGCCTGAGTGATGCCAAAAAGATCGATCCCACGTACGAAGTGGGCGAAGAGGTGGCTACGGAGGTGAAATTCTCGGACTTCGGCCGGCGGAGCGTGCTGGCGATCCGGCAGAACCTCGCCTCGCGGATCATGGATCTGGAGAAAGCCAATCTGTTCGCGAAATATACCGAGCGGGTCGGGGAGATCATCACGGGCGAAGTGTACCAGGTATGGAAACGGGAAATACTGGTGCTGGATGACGAAGATAACGAACTGTTGCTGCCGAAGTCGGAGCAGATACCGAGCGACTTTTTCCGCAAAGGGGATGCGGTGCGGGCGATCGTGTCGAAAGTCGAGATGATCAACAACACGCCGAAGATCATTTTGTCGAGGACTGCGCCGGAGTTTCTGGAACGGCTGTTCGAACTGGAAGTGCCGGAGATTTTCGACGGACTGATCACCATCAAAAAGATCGTCCGCATTCCGGGCGAGCGGGCCAAAGTGGCGGTGGAATCGTATGACGAACGGATCGACCCGGTAGGGGCCTGCGTGGGGGTCAAAGGGTCGCGCATCTACGGGATCGTAAAAGAACTGCGTAACGAGAATATCGACGTGGTGAACTACACCTCGAATCCGAGCCTGATGATCCAGCGCGCTTTGAACCCGGCCAAAGTCTTGTCTATCGACATCAACGAGGAGACCAAGACCGCGGAAGTACACCTCAAACCGAACGAGATTTCGCTGGCTATCGGCAAGGGCGGGCTGAACATCCGGTTGGCGAGCATGCTGACTGGGTATGACATAGATGTTTACCGCGAAACGAACGAAGAAGACGAGGAGGATGTGGACCTGACCGAATTCACGGACGAGATCGAACCGTGGATCATCGACCAGTTCAAGAAGATCGGCCTCGACACGGCCAAACGGGTGTTGGCGCAGAACCCTGACGACCTGGCTCGGCGGACCGACCTGGAGATGGAGACCATTCAGGAGGTGCTCCGCATCCTGCGCTCGGAATTCGAGTAGCGCTTTATCCGGTGCGGTCGCGACCCGCACCGCACCGGAAACCGTAACGGAATTAAGGCGGCCGGGCCGATAATCCGGCAGCAGTTAAAAAAAGAGGAAAGACAGATACATGGCAGAGAAACAGACAAAAGTCAGATTGAGCGGCGTCGCACGCGAATACAACGTCGGCCAGGGAACCATCGTGGAATTCCTGGAGAAGAAGGGCATCAAAGTGGAACACGGGCCGAGCACCATCCTCGATCCGCAGGCCGTGGAACTCGTCCGGAGCGAGTTCGGGGGGAAGAGTGTGGAGAAAGTCAATATCCGGGAGAAAATCAAACCGGTGAAAGAGAGCGTTTCGCTGCATGATAACGATACGGCCCCGGCTGCGGGCAAAGCTACGGAAAAGGCCGACGACGAGGTGGTCAACGTCAAGACCAGTGCAGTATTCTCCACGCCGGTCGAAACCTTGAGCGGGCCGAAAGTGGTGGGGAAACTCGATCTGGACGGAGGCAAGAAGAAAGCTGCACCGGTCACGAAAGCCGCTCCGGTTGCGCCGAAGGCTGTTGCCGAACCGAAGGTCGTGCAGGCGGAAAAACCTGCGGCGGAAGCGGTGAAAACGGCTCCTGCGGCGGATTCCAAAGCGGCTGAAGTGGCGCCGAAACCGGGGCGGGAGTCAGCGGCTGCGGAAAAACCGGCTGCGGTTGTGACGGAAGCGGGGCAGGCTGCCGAAAGTACGGTTACAGCGGCGAAAGAACCGGAAGTGTTCCGGGCCAACGACGATGCCAACAAACTCGCCGGGCCGAAGATCGTGGGGAAAATGGAGCTGCCGGTGTACGACCGGGGACGCGGTGCCGGCGAGCGCGGCAAGCGCAACCGGATCAAGAAAGGAAAGGTCGATGTGGCCAATACCCCGGGCGCGAATAATGCCGGGGGCAACCGCGGCGGGAATGCCGGCGGCGGCCGTTTCGGCGGAAATAATGCAGGGGGGCGCAACAACCGCGGCGGAAATAACCGCGGGTCGAAACCCGTCGTGCGGCAGGAGGTGAGCGACGAAGATGTGCAGAAGCAGATCAAGGAGACTTTGGCAAGGCTCACTACCAAAGGCAAAGGAAGCAAGAGTGCCAAATACCGGCGCGATAAGCGCGAGGCGATACACGGGCGTATGGCCGAGGAGCTGGAGCTGCAGGAGCGCGAGAAATCGATCCTGAAAGTGACGGAATTCGTGACCGTCAGCGAGCTGGCCACCATGATGGACGTGCCGGTGACGGAGGTCATCACGGCATGTATGAACCTGGGGCTGATGGTGTCGATCAACCAGCGGCTCGATGCCGAAGCATTGGTGATCGTGGCCGAGGAGTTCGGCTATAAGGTCGAGTTCGTGACGGTGGACATTCAGGAAGCCATCGTGGAAGAGGAAGACAAACCGGAGGACTTGCAGCCGCGGCCGCCGATCGTGACCGTCATGGGGCACGTCGACCACGGGAAGACCTCGCTGCTCGACTATATCCGCAAGACCAACGTGATTGAAGGCGAAGCGGGGGGGATCACCCAGCACATCGGGGCGTATAGCGTGAAGATGGAAGACGGGCGGCGGATTACTTTCCTCGATACCCCTGGCCACGAGGCGTTCACCGCCATGCGTGCCCGCGGTGCGAAAGTGACGGACGTGGCGATCATCATCATCGCGGCGGACGACAATGTGATGCCGCAGACCGTCGAGGCGATCAACCACGCTACGGCGGCTGGAGTTCCTATTGTGTTTGCCATCAATAAGATCGACAAACAGGGGGCCAATCCGGAGAAGATCAAGGAAACCTTGGCGAACATGAACTACCTGGTCGAAGAGTGGGGCGGGAAATACCAGTCCCAGGACATCGCCGCCAAGAAAGGGATCAATGTGGACAAGCTGTTGGAAAAAGTGTTGCTGGAGGCTGAGCTTCTCGACCTGAAAGCCAACCCGTCGCGCCGGGCGGTGGGTACCGTGGTCGAATCGTCGCTGGACAAAGGGCGCGGGTATGTGACCACAGTGCTGGTGAGCGCGGGGACTTTGCGCGTGGGCGACGTGATGCTGTCCGGGACCTACTCGGGCCGGGTCAAGGCCATGTTCAACGAGCGGGGCAAGAAAGTGGACGAGGCAGGGCCGTCGACGCCGGTGCTGGTGCTGGGGCTGAACGGCGCGCCGCAGGCGGGCGACAACTTCAACGTGATGGAAGACGATAAGTCCGCCCGTGAGATCGCTAATAAACGCGAACAGCTGCAACGTATGCAGGGCCTCAGGACGCAGAAGCATATCACGCTGGACGAGATCGGACGCCGTATTGCGGTGGGCAACTTCAAGGAGCTGAACGTGATCATCAAGGGGGACGTGGACGGCTCGATCGAGGCCCTGACCGACTCGCTGGTGAAACTCTCTACCGAAGAGGTGCAGGTGAATGTTATTCACAAGGCCGTGGGGCCGATCTCGGAGAGCGATATTCTCCTGGCAGCGGCTTCCAATGCGGTGATTGTCGGGTTCCAGGTGCGTCCATCCTCATCGGCGCGCAAGCTGGCCGAAAAGGAGGAGATCGAAATCCGGCTGTACTCCATCATCTACGACGCCATCAACGAGATCAAAGACGCCATCGAAGGGATGTTGGCGCCGGAGACCAAAGAGGAGATCGTCTGCTCGGTGGAGGTCATGGAGGTATTCAAGATCACCAAGGTCGGGACGGTGGCCGGGTGTCTGGTGCGCGAAGGGAAGATCACGAGGAATACCCTGGTGCGGGTTATCCGCGACGGGATCGTGGTCTACACCGGCAAACTCGGCTCGCTCAAGCGTTTCAAGGACGATGTCAAGGAGGTCGGTCCCAATATGGAGTGCGGCCTGAACATCGAAAACTACAACGACATCAAGGTCGGGGACATTATCGAAGGGTACGAACAGGTGGAAGTGGCGAGGAAACTCGCTTAACACCGGTTTGTCGGACGTATGTTATGCTGCGGGGCGCTCATCGAGCGCCCCGCAGCTATTTTATTGTCGCCTGTCGGGCCGGTGCGAAAGGAATTTAGGATAACGGACCGGCCGCCGCAGGATCGAAAGCAGCTCGCCTGTGGGGCAGAGCAGGCGGCACCACGGCCGTTGGAAAAAGAGCGACGCTACGAGGCTCAGCCCGGCAAGGATCAGTGCCGAGGCCGAAGCCGAGCGGATCAGGAAAGCGGTGAAAGGTTCGATGTCCGCCAAGTCGAAATGCGGCAGCGTCAGCAGCAAAATGACAGCTCCGGCTAAGATTCCCCGCCGCACCCAGCGCGCGATATGCAAAACCGGCTTCGGAATGGCCCGTTTGCCCGGCCACAGTCTCCCCGCCAGCTCCTGCGCGGCCCCGAACGGGCAAAGATAAGCGCAGTAGAACGCCTTGTCGGTCAGCAAGGGGAGCAGTAACGCCAGCAGTACGACGATGAAGATCCCGAAGCGCACCAATGGCGAGGTGCCGAAGATCAGCCATTTGTAGAGCAAGGCGAGCGATATGAAAGCGCCCTGCCAGATGCCCAGTACCGCGACCGAAAGCACCAGCAGCGGAATGCGTATCCGTCGCGTTGGCTCCGGCGAGATGAAGCAGGCCAGCGACATGACCGTGACGAACAGGATGGCGAACTCCCCTAAATAGTCGGTGACGAACCTGTTCCAAGACAGCGGGACCGGTTTTCGGTCGAGCAGGGCCGCCAGCGTGTTGTTCACGTTCGAGACGACGGCCCGCGAGGTGTAAGTGGCTCCCGACGAGGCATCGATCTGTTGCAGCGGGTCGTAGAGGTGCTGCCCGTTCCAGCGCTCCAGGAAATGCTCCTCCTCCAGCCGCCGCAGGAAACGCGGCGTTTCGCTGTTCTCCAGCAGGCGCACCCCCCGGATGATCATCCCGTCGTCGAGGAAGACCGCCACCGGCACGCTGCCGCCGAATCCCCGTCCGGAATTGGTCTTCCGGTTGCCGACGATCACGTATCCGTCCGGATCGGCGTTCGCCGCTTCGAACCGCACCTCGTAAAGCATCGAATCCGCGGTGGACAAGGTCACCGGGCTTTTGAAAAAGTCGCCGGCCGTAGCCGGGTCGAACGGCGTCGGCGCATCGGCAGCCATCGGCTCCGCGCTGTGTCCGAAAAACATCCCCCTGTTGAGGCTCAGGGCGTAAAGCACCAGCATCAGAAGCAGGATCTTGGGGATTTTATTGACGAAATTGCGGGAAAACGAGTGCATATCCATGCCAAAGGGAGAGTGATTACTGACAAATATACGAAAAATACCGTCGGGATACGGGATTCCGGCAGGCGGGGCCGATTCGTCGGGGAAGTATGGAATAAAGTTTGTAATTTCGCATAACGAAAAATATTCCAGACCATGAACAACAGACCTGTCAGAGTCCGTTTCGCCCCCAGTCCCACGGGGCCATTGCATATGGGCGGCGTGCGCACCGCATTGTACAACTACCTGTTCGCCCGGCAGCACGGGGGTACGTTCCTGCTCCGGATCGAGGATACCGACTCGAACCGCTTCGTGCCGGGGGCCGAGGAGTATATCATCGAGTCGCTGAAGTGGTGCGGCATCGAGGTCGACGAGGGCGTCGGCGTCGGGGGGCCGCATGCGCCGTACCGGCAGAGCGAGCGGCGGGAGATCTACCTCAAATATGCCGAGCAGCTGGTGGCCGGCGGATGGGCTTATTATGCTTTCGACACGCCGGAGGAGCTGGATGCGATCCGCAAGGAGTACGAGTCGCGGGGCGAAACCTTCGCCTACAACTATGCCGTTCGCAATAAGCTGGCCACGTCGCTGGCGCTGCCTGCGGACGATGTGGAGGCGCGTATGGCGCGCGGCGACCAGTGGACGATCCGGTTCCGGATGCCGGAGAACGAACAGGTCGAGATGGACGATATTATCCGCGGCCATGTGACGGTGAACAGCTCGACGCTGGACGACAAGGTGCTTTATAAATCGGCCGACCGGTTGCCTACTTACCACCTGGCCAACATCGTGGATGACTACCTGATGGAGATTACGCACGTGATCCGCGGCGAGGAGTGGCTGCCGTCGCTGCCGCTGCACGTGATGCTCTACCGGGCGTTCGGCTGGACGGACAAGATGCCGCAGTTCGCGCACCTGCCGCTGCTGCTGAAACCGACGGGGGGAGGCAAGCTGAGCAAGAGGGACGGGGATAAGCTGGGCTTCCCGGTCTTCCCCTTGCAGTGGAAACCGCAGGACGGCGGCGATGGGGCGCGGGGCTACCGGGAAGACGGTTATTTCCCGGAGGCGTTTGTGAACCTGCTGGCCCTGCTGGGCTGGAATCCGGGCAACGATCATTCGGAGATACTCTCCATGGAGGAGATGGTCGAACTGTTCTCGCTGGAGAAGGTGAGCAAGTCGGGGGCCCGGTTCGATCCGGAGAAGGCTAAGTGGTTCAACGCGCAGTACCTGCACCGCAAGCCGGATACGGAACTGGCTGCCCTGTTCCTGCCGGTACTCGCCGGGCACGGCCATGGTCAAGTGCCGGTGGCGACCGTGGAGCGGATCATGGGGCTGGTGAAAGAGCGGGCGACGTTCTTCACGGATTTGTGGGATTTGTCGCGCTATTTTTTCGAAGCACCGCTCTCGTACGATCCGAAAACGGTGGCGAAATTCTGGAAGGACGACAATCCGGAGCATTTGCAGAGCCTGCGCCGCCAGCTGGAGGTGGTTGAGGAGTTCGTGGCGCCGAAGCTGGAGGCCCGGGCCCATGAGTGGATCGAAAAAGAGGGGCTGCCGATGGGCAAGATCATGAATACGCTGCGGCTGGCGCTGGTGGGGAGCAGTACGGGGGCTAACCTGTTCGACATAGCGGAGATCATCGGGCGCGAGGAATTTCTGCGTCGCATCGAGCGGGCGCACGAGATTCTCGGTTAAGACCGTTTCCCGGTGTTAAAGTCACAGGCGCCGTTTCCGGAAAACCGGAAACGGCGCCTGGTTTTTTGACGGAGAACGCCGGGATCAGCCTTTGAGCAGCCGCGAAGGGGTCGTATCCTTATACCGTTTGTTGATGTCGTCGATCATCGACTGCACGTCGTCGGGCGTCACCAGCCCCTCGTGAAGCATCTGGGCTACCGTCGCCTTTTCGTTGCTGATCAGCATGCGGATCGTTTTCTGGGTGATCGCCAGCCGGTAGGAACTCGGGTAATGCTCGGCGATCATATCCATGATCGCCTGGCTCTCCTCGATATTCTTGTGCACTTCGCCGCGCAGAATCTCCAGTTTCCGGAGGTCTTCCGGGCTGAAAGAGCCGGAGGATTCCAACTCGTCCAGCAGGGTGATCGAGGTGCGCTGGGCGTGGATCAGGCCGCGCGCCACGTCGTACACGGCCACGAAAGTGGTGGAGTGGTGGCGGTCTATCCAGCGGTAGAGCACTTCGCGCGAGCGTTTTTTGCCACGCAGGTAGAGCGGGAGCTTCGGCAGCTCCAGCAGTCTGGCCCGCTCGCTCAGCGCGCGTTGGCCGTCCACGTCGTACAGCTCCTCGACGGCTGTGAGCAGCCGCCGCAGCGAGTCGGACGAGACGATCCCTTTCTCGTATAGCTGCCAGTAGCGCGTCCGTTCCTTGTCGAGGATCCTCAGTCGGATGTCTGCCATCAGGTCCTGCGTTTGGACGGGGCCGGTCGGCGCCGGTTCGGGCACGGGCAGAAAACCGGCCACTTTGTTCCAGTCCGCCGCTTTCAACGCCTCGTTCTCCTGGAGTTCGCGGTAATATTTTTCGGTGTTATCGCACAGTTGCTTGTGGATCGTGTAGTTGAGGAAGGTCTTGGCCAACGATACGCGGGTCAGCCCCAGCTTGTGCAGCAGCCAGCCGATGGTCGTGGCGTTGACCGTCAGGGTCAGGGTCACGATCCCGGCCGTGAGGAACAGCACTTGCCGCCGCACCGGTTCGGGAATGGGCAGGGTGTAGGAGACCATCAGCGCCAGTGTCAGCCCCAGCGCCCCGCGAAGTCCTCCCCAGCAGAGGATTACCGCCTCGCGTTTGGAAAGCCCGTAGCCGGAACGTTTCATTACCGGGTAGAAGATGGCGATCATCAGCATCCGTATCACGTTGATGCCGATATAGACCAGGATAAGCACCACGAAATCCATCAGCGTGGCATGCACCTGCAAGGCGATCACCACGCCCACTAAGATGAAGATCAGCGTATTGGCCATATAGGTGGCCAGCTCCCAGAACTCCTGCATGAAGCGGTTGACGTCCGGCGCGATCCTCGGCCGCCCATAGTAGGCGATCACCAAGCCGTACCCCACCAGCGCGATCACTCCCGAAACGTCCATGTAGCTTTGCGCGAGGAAGAAGGTCAGGTAGGCCGAGACCAGTATGGCGCTGTTCTGCATGATCGCGTCGCTCTGGCTGCGGGTGATGAACCAGAGGCAGAGCCAGCCGAAGACCACCCCGAGCAGCACGCCGCCCAGCACAACGTACAGGAAGTCTGTCACCGGCGCATCCACCGCCCCCGAGGCGGTGAAAGTCCCGAAGAAGAGCATGAAAAGCACGATACCTGTTCCGTCGTTGAGCATCGACTCGGCATCCACCAGTGTCGAGAATCGTTTGCTGACGCCCAGCTCTTTGAGCAATGCGACGACGGCCACCGGGTCGGTGGCGCTGATCAGGGCTCCGAACATCAGGGCGTGGGTCCACGTCCACTGGGCGTAGTGCGGGGCGAAAAGGTGGATGCCCATCATCATCAGCCCGGTCAGGAACATGGCGACCACCATTCCCGGCACCGATAGTAACGTTGCGTTGGTCAGCGTCTTGCGGGAGATATGTGCGTCCAGCTCGTAAGCCGCGTCGAAGATCAGGATCGGCAGGAACAGGTAGAGGACCAGGTCGGGATCGACATTCCCGGCGAAATCGATCGAAGCCTTGAAGATCGATCCCTCGGCGAAGGCCCCGCTGCGGTCGAGCAGCCCGATGAGCAGCCCGAAAGCGAACAAACCCACCGTATAGGGCAGAACAGTGCGTTTGAGGCCGTATTTGAGGATGGCCCCGGCCGCCAGCGACACGATCACGAAGACCAGAGGTGCCAACAACTCCATTGAATTCATAGTTTATGCGTTTTTGAGCGGTAATCTGCAAAATTAACCAAAATCCAGCCAAAGCCTGGCCGGCCCCGGTTTATTTTTTCATCTTTGCGCCGCCTGACCCGATACGGGGCATGTTTTTTGCCTTTTACGGACGTGATGGGGAAACAGTTAACTTTATCCGGCGGCCCGCAGCGGGTCTCCGGCGTAGGGCTGCAACATCGCTGTGCTATTTTTGGCCTCGCTGGCTCCGGCCGACGTAACTCCTTGCGGGTTTTGGTGAGGCAGTGCGAGGAAAACCCAAGATCAACGCGGAGCAACGAGCGGTAGTCTTCCCCAGTCCAAATAACAGGGTGTACAAACAAAAGACCGGAAAACATAAAGCGGTTTGGATTGCGGTGGGCTTTCGTTATCTTTGTGGATTATGGAATCATTCGTCGTATCCGCACGGAAATACCGTCCCGCGACCTTTCGCAGCGTCATCGGCCAGAGCCACATCACCGAGACCCTCAAGAACGCCATCGCCCGCGGGCAACTGGCACACGCTTACCTGTTCACCGGGCCGCGGGGAGTGGGAAAAACCACCTGCGCGCGGATTTTCGCCAAGGCCATCAACTGCATGAACCCGACCGCAGATCACGAGGCGTGCGGCGAGTGCGAATCGTGCAAAGCATTCAACGAAGGACGGTCGTTCTCGATCCATGAACTTGATGCCGCTTCCAATAATTCCGTGGAAGACATCCGGGCATTGACCGAAAAAGTGCGCATCCCGCCGCAAGTGGGTAAGTACAGCGTCTATATTATCGACGAAGTGCACATGCTGTCGGCCAACGCTTTCAACGCATTTCTCAAGACCCTGGAGGAACCGCCGCACTATGCGGTCTTTATCCTCGCCACCACCGAAAAACATAAGATACTGCCCACGATCCTGTCGCGGTGCCAGTGCTACGATTTCAACCGTATCCGGGTCGAGGATACGGTGCAGTACCTTCAATATATTGCTGGAAACGAGGGCGTTACGTACGACGACGAGGCGCTGCACATCATCGCGCAGCGGGCGGACGGCGGGATGCGCGACGCCCTGTCGATGTTCGACCGCGTGGTGTCGTTCTGCGGCGCGCAGCTCACGGGCGATAAAGTGGCGGAGAGCTTGAACGTACTGGACTATAATACTTATTTCGCGGCCACCGATTTGATTCTGGCGGGGAATTATGCGGAGCTTTTGACCCTGTTCGACGGAATCTTGCGGCGGGGATTCGAGGGGCAGTTGTTTGTCGCGGGGCTGAACGGCCATATGCGGGATCTGCTGGTCTGCAAGAACCCGCAGACGGCACAGTTGCTCGAAGTGACCGGGAATGTGGCGGAACGCTACCGGGCGCAGGCGCAGGCGTGCGACGTCGGTTTCCTGTTCAACGCGATCAATCTGCTGACGCAGACCGACACGGGTTACCGGCAGGCGACGAACCGGCGGTTGCATGCGGAGCTGGCTTTGATCAAACTCTGCGGCCTGGGCGGGTTAAAAAAAAAAGGTGATGCGGTAGGTTCCGCAGACTCTGCGGAAGAGGATGAGTTGGCTTTGGTCGCCGGGGTGGGAAAATACCCGATGCCTGCGATCAGGATTTCCGGAGATGCGGCGGTTTCGAATGCCCCTGCCGCTTCTGCTCCTGCCGTTACTTCGGCGGTCCCTGCCGCTCCTGTTGCGGCTCCGGCTCCAGTGGCTGCTGCAAATCCGGTTGTTGCCGCGCCGGCTCCGCAGCCGGCTGCCCCGACATCCCGTCCGGCGGTGGGGCGTTCGATTACGGGCGTGTCGATTACTGATTTGAAAGCTCCCTCTCCGGTCGCTGCGAAGCCGCAGGCCGAGAGCGCCGCGCAGGAACCTATGCCAGCTGTGCGGCCGATGAGCCCGGAAGAGACCGAGCAGGCGGTCGCCGCGAAATACGACGAACTGATCCGGCTCTGGAACGAACGGCAGCGTCCCCGGCTGGCAACGGCGCTGACCTCCAGGGCAATAAAAGGCGGCGAAGTGACCGTGACGGTGCCGAACGAGGTGCTGGCGGATGAGATCAACCAGGCCAAATGGGAGATCGAACACGATCTTCGGAGCCTGACCGGAGCCGCAGTGGCGGTGACGGTGGTCGTGAGCGAAGTGCAGCAGGAGTACAAGCCGGTATCGACCGAAGACAAACTGCAATACCTGGTCAATCTGAACCCCAATATCCTGAAACTCCGCGACGAACTCGACCTGACCGTGTAGGCGCTTTGCCAGCCCGATTCCTGCCGGACATTTCGAGCGGCGAACAGAAAAATGTGTGAATAAAGCCGTTAAGTTTTGCGGGGAACCTAAAATGTTTTACCTTTGCGGTTCAAAACACACTAACAACAAGCGAAACAATTATGTACGCTATCGTAGAAATTGCAGGTCAACAATTCAAAGTTGAAAAAGGTCGCAAGCTGTATGTTCACCGTCTCGCTGACGCTGAAGGCGCCGGCGTGAGCTTCGACAAAGTCCTGCTAATTGACAATGACGGAAAGGTTGCAGTTGGCGCACCTACGGTAAAAGACGCCAAAGTGGAAGCTACTGTGCTGAAACACTTGAAAGACGATAAAGTCATCGTCTTCAAGAAAAAACGCCGCAAGGGCTACCAGAAACAGAACGGGCACCGCCAGTGCCTGACCCAGATCGAGATCAAAGACATCATCGCTTAGTCCGGATCGGGGGGATTTTTCTGTTTATTCAAAGAAAACGCTTAAAAAGTAAAAGACAATGGCACATAAGAAAGGTGTAGGTAGTTCGAAGAACGGCCGTGAATCTGAAAGCAAACGTCTGGGCGTCAAACTCTTCGGCGGTCAGGTGGCTAAAGCCGGGAACATCATCGTGCGTCAGCGCGGTACGGTTCACAACCCGGGCGAAAACGTAGGGATGGGCAAAGACCACACGCTGTTCGCATTGGTCGACGGTACCGTATGTTTCAAGAAAAAAGCGGAAGGCAAGTCGTTCGTGTCGGTGGTACCGACTGCGGAATAACGGCGTATGATCCATTCAGGTAAGAGGTCCGTTTTCTCCGTAAAGAGAAAACGGACCTCTCTTTTTTGCGAAAAATCGTAACTTTGAAGATTCCGGACCGCCGCGACAGCGGCCCGAAAACCGAAAAAGATAGAAATACGAAGATAAAATGCTTACACTGAAACAGATCCGGGACGAACGCGAACTCACCGTCGCCCGGTTGGCCAAGAAAGGAGTGGATGCCGCTCCGGTCATCGACAAGATCATCGCGCTGGACGACCGCCGGAAAGCGATCCAGCAGCAACTGGACGGCAACCTGGCCGAACAGAACAAAATCGCCAAAGAGATCGGCGGCCTGTTCAAATCGGGGAAAGCCGAAGAGGCTAATGCGTTGAAAGAGAAAGTCGCCGGGTTGAAAGAGCAGTCCAAAGCCCTCGAAGCCGAACAGGCAGAGGTGATCGCCGGGATGGAGGCCCAGATCGTGACCTTGCCGAACCGGCCCGCCGAGATCGTGCCGGAAGGACGAGTGGCAGAAGACAATGTTGTTGTGAAAATGGGAGGGCCGGAAGCCAAACAGCTTAAAGGCGAAGGCATCCTGCCGCACTGGGAGCTGGCCCGGAAATACGACATTATCGACTTCGAATTGGGGAACAAGCTCACGGGAGCAGGCTTCCCGGTCTATAAGGGCAAGGGTGCCAGGTTGCAGCGGGCGCTGATCAACTTTTTCCTCGATACGAACACCGCAGCGGGCTTCCTCGAAGTGGAACCGCCGATCATGGTCAACGAGGCATCGGGCTTCGGTACGGGCCAGCTGCCCGACAAAGAGGGGCAGATGTATCATGCCACGGTAGACAATTTCTACCTGATCCCGACGGCTGAGGTGCCGGTGACCAATATCTTCCGCGACGAGATCGTGGACGAGAAGCAGCTGCCGATCAAAATGACCGCCTACACGCCGTGCTTTCGGCGGGAGGCAGGTTCCTACGGCAAGGATGTGCGCGGACTGAACCGCCTGCACCAGTTCGACAAGGTAGAGATCGTGCAGGTGTCGCACCCGTCCGACTCGTATGAGAAATTGGATGAAATGGTGGCCCATGTGGAAGGCATTGTGCAGAAGTTGGGGCTGCCGTACCGCATCCTGCGCTTGTGCGGCGGGGATATGAGCTTCACGAGTGCGCTGACTTACGACTTCGAGGTGTACAGCGAAGCCCAGGACAAGTGGCTGGAGGTGTCGTCGGTATCCAATTTCGAGTCGTTCCAGGCTAATCGTCTGAAGCTCCGTTTCCGGAATGCGGAGACGAAAAAGACTGAGCTGGCACATACTTTGAACGGCAGCTCGCTGGCACTGCCGCGTATTGTGGCGGCCCTGCTGGAGAACAACCAAACGCCGGAAGGAATCGTGATCCCGGAAGCGCTCAGGCCCTACACCGGATTCGATATGATTAAATAGTTCGGTTAATTAAGTCGGTTGCTCCTGTTGCCCGATGCGAGGTGTTTATCCGGGGTAATTACAGCCTATTGCCCGGCCCGAGGGTGGTATTCTCTTGTTTGCCGTCAGCGCCGCGCGCGACGCTGACAGAGGAAATCGATCCGAAAACCTGAGGGCTTTCGGATGGATTTCCGTTAGCGCGCTGCTGTTATTCGGGTAGTCCCAACCGTTACCGGCGGGCTGACAGAACGGCTTCTGGTAATTACAGTTCATTGGGCGTGTGGCACACACTGCCCGTGCGGCGTAAGTGCAGCACCCTTGCGCTGGTTCTCAAGTATCTGCCCGCTTAAAGGACAATAATGCTTCGTTTAGTGTAAGCTAAACGGAGCATTATTGTTGCGGGTGCCGTGAAGTCTCGGTTGCGCGCCTTGGAAAATCCGGTTCAAAAGGGTAACCCGCCCGTTTTTGAACGCCTTTCCGGTTAAGGCATGGCGCGCGCACCCGTATTGGCCGCCTATCCTTCAGGTATGAAACTGCGCTCCCGCGCGGACAGTAGACATCTGCCGGACTGTAATTACCCTAAACAACGCACGGGAGGCCGGCCGGCGAGCGGGCGATACTCCGTATCGCTGTTTGCCAATTAACCGAACGGCTAAAACATGAAAGTTATGTATATCGTAAATACGTCCTTTATGGTCGAGCCGCCCGTACACGAGCGGTGGTATGACCTTTTCGCCAACAAGTTCATGCCCTACCTGCGGGAGGCGGGTTTCGGCGGCGATGATGCGCAGGGACAGAGGAAAATCGTTTTCACCCGCGTGCTGACCGATAACGGCGATTCCCACTACACCTACTCATTGCAGGTCGAAGTGTCCGATACCGCCGAATACCGGCGCTTCATGCAGGAGGTGATGGGCGAATACTCGTCGATCGCCGGTCCTTTGTTCGGCGAACAGGCGCTGCACTTCACCTCCCTGCTCAAAAAGATAGACATTTGATACTCTGTCAGCCCTGACTCTATGAAAAAACCCAAACAGATTGCCGCCGCACTGCTGGCCGGACTGATGTCCTTCGGTACCGCCGCTGCACAGCACAAGAGCGAAATCCCGGTGCTCGCCGGAGAAAAATGGTGGGGAGCGTTTACCACGATGGGGAACATCGCGCCCCTCGAAAAGCCGACCCGCAAATACTCGCTCGGAACCGATAACGAGCGGAACCAGTCCGCACCCTTTCTGGTCTCCAGCTACGGACGCTATATCTGGAGCGACGCCCCGTTCGACTTCGAGTTCGACGGCAGTAAGTTCCTGATCGACTCGCCCGCTGGGGAGATTAAGGCCGTACAGGCGGGCAAGACCCTGCGCGAGGCGTTCATTCTCGGTAAGAACGCCCATTTCAAAAGCGACGGGCAGCTGCCGCCGGAGCTCTTTTTCAGCAAGCCTCAGTACAACACCTGGATCGAGTTGCAGTACGACCAGAGCCAGGACGCGATCGAAAAATATGCGAACGACATCCTGGCCAACGGATTTTCCGCCGGGATCCTGATAGTGGACGACAACTGGCAGCGGTACTACGGGAACTTCGATTTCAAAGCCGAACGCTTCTCCGACTCGAAAGGGATGATCGACCGGCTGCATGCGAAAGAGTTTGAAGTGATGCTCTGGATCTCGCCCTTCGTCAGCCCCGACAGCCCGGAATTCCGCGAATTGGAATCGAAAGGATACCTGATCCGGCGAAAGGGAGAGAAAAAAGCTGCCGTTATACCCTGGTGGAACGGGAACAGCGCCTGTTACGACCTGACCAATCCGGAGGCTTTCGAACACCTGCTCGGTATTCTGAAAAGGACGCAGCGGGAGTACGGCGTGGACGGCTTCAAGTTCGATGCCGGGGATACCTATTTCTATGAGCCGGACAAACAGGACTATTACGACAAGACGGCCCGGGCGGTCGATCATTTGCAAAAATGGGCCGAGCTGGGCACCCATTTCCCTTATAACGAGTACCGCGCAGGATGGAAGATGCAGGGCTATCCGCTGGTGCAGCGCCTCTGCGACAAAGATCACAGCTGGGATGCTTTGCGGCAGCTGATCCCGGAAATGCTGGGTGCGGGGATTTTGGGCTATCCTTATGTGTGTCCGGATATGGTGGGCGGCGGCCAGGTGGCCGATTTCACGGATGCAGACCAGGCCAGGCTGGACCAGAACCTGATCGTCCGGTCGGCGCAATTGCAGGCCCTGATGCCGATGATGCAGTTCTCTGCGGCACCGTGGCGCGTGTTGGACAAGGAGCACCTGGATTATTGCCGGGCGGCTGCCGAACTGCACGAGAAGATGGTGCCCTATATCCTTGAAATGGCGCGCAATGCGGCCAAAACCGGGGAGCCGATCGTGCGTTACATGGAGTATATGTACCCCAACAAAGGCTTCTCCGACTGTCGCGACCAATATATGCTGGGGTCGAAATACCTGGTGGCGCCGATCCTGACACCGGACGGCAAACGGACGGTGCGCCTGCCGCGCGGCACCTGGGTGGACGACCTGGGACAGAAGTTCAAAGGCCCGCTGGTGCTGGAGGTTTCGGCACCGGTCGGACGCATACCGTACTACGAGCTGAAACGGTAGGCTTTCCGGAACGGAATAAATAATTATGACAGAAAGGGGTTGTCTGACATTTTGTCAGACAACCCCTTTTGGCAAGAAGTTTGTACTTGCTTTTCCGCGTAACACTGAAAACAGAAAATACGAAAAACAGATAAATTATGACGACTAACAACTTGACGATTAAAGCTCAAGAGCTTCTCCAGCAGGCGGTGAACATCGCCGTGGCCGGAGGGCAGCAGGCCGTCGAGCCGGCGCATATCCTGAGTGCCATGCTGCGGGAAGAGGATTCCATCGGAGTCTACCTGTTGAACAAGGTAGGAGTCAATATGACGGCTCTGCGGACCGCGGTCGATAACGATCTCGCCCGTTTGCCGAAGGTGCAGGGCGGCGAACCTTACCTCTCGTCGGACAGCAACAAGGTGATGCAGAAGGCCATGCAGGCCACCGCGCAGTTCGGCGACAAATATGTCACCCCGGAGCATATCCTGTTGGGGCTGGAATCGGTAGGGCGCCTGCTTAAGGACGCGGGAGCCACCGAAAAAGAGCTGGTCAAGGCCGTCAAGGAGCTTCGCAAAGGCGCGACGGTGGACAGCCAGACCGGTGAGCAGCAGTTCGACGCGCTGGGAAAATACGCCATCAACCTGATCGAACAGGTGCGCAAAGGGCGACTCGACCCGGTGATCGGGCGCGACGACGAGATCCGCCGTGTGCTCCAGATCCTGACCCGGCGAACCAAGAACAACCCGATCCTGGTCGGCGAGCCGGGTGTGGGGAAGACAGCCATTGCCGAGGGGCTGGCCCACCGGATCGTGGACGGCGACGTGCCGGAGAACCTGAAAGACAAACAACTCTTTTCGCTCGACATGGGCGCCCTGATCGCAGGGGCCAAGTACAAAGGCGAGTTCGAGGAGCGGCTCAAAGGGGTGGTCAAAGAGGTGATCGACTCCGAAGGGCAGATCATCCTCTTTATCGATGAGATTCACACGCTGGTGGGTGCCGGCGGCGGCGAGGGGGCCATGGACGCGGCCAACATCCTCAAACCGGCTCTGGCGCGGGGCGAGCTGCGGGCTATCGGTGCCACTACGCTGGACGAGTACCAGAAATATTTTGAAAAGGACAAGGCCCTCGAACGGCGGTTCCAGAAGGTAATGGTGGACGAGCCGACAGTGCCGGACGCCATTTCGATCCTGCGGGGGCTGAAAGAGCGTTACGAGAGCCACCACAAGGTGCGGATCAAAGACGAGGCGATCATCGCTTCGGTCGAGCTTTCGCACCGCTATATCACCTCGCGGTTCCTGCCAGACAAGGCGATCGACCTGATCGACGAGGCGGCAGCCAAGCTGCGGACCGAGATGAACTCCGTGCCGGAGGAGATCGACGAGTTGGACCGCCGGGTACGCCAGCTGGAGATCGAGCGTGAGGCGATCCGTCGGGAGAACGACGACAAGAAGGTGGACGAGCTGACCCGGCAGATCGAGGAACTCAACTCGCAGCGGAATTCGTTGCGGGCCAAATGGCAGGGCGAACGCGACATTATCGAAGGAATACAGAAGGAGAAGGAGGCGATCGACCATTACAAGATGGAGGCTGCCGAAGCCGAACGCCGGGGCGATTACGGGAAGGTGGCGGAATTGCGCTATGGCAAGATCCGGGAGGCGGAGAAGGAGATCGAACGGTTGCAGGCGCAGCTGGGCGAAAACCAGAAGGACAACCCGATGATCAAGGAGGAGGTCGATGCGGAGGATATTGCAGGGGTAGTATCGCGGTGGACGGGCATTCCGGTGAGCCGGATGCTGGCCAGCGAGCGCGAGAAACTGCTCTTTATGGAGGACGAACTGCACAAGCGGGTGATCGGGCAGGACGAGGCGATCCGGGCCATCTCGGATGCCGTGCGGCGTTCGCGGGCCGGATTGCAGGATCCGCATAAGCCGATCGGCTCGTTTATCTTCCTGGGGACCACCGGGGTAGGGAAAACGGAGCTGGCCAAGGCGCTGGCGGAGTTCCTGTTCAATGACGCCAACCTGATGACGCGTATCGACATGAGCGAGTACCAGGAGCGGCACAGCGTGTCGCGGCTGATCGGGGCGCCTCCGGGGTACGTGGGCTACGATGAAGGGGGGCAGCTGACCGAAGCGGTGCGGCGCAAACCGTACTCGGTGGTGCTGCTGGACGAGATCGAGAAGGCGCACCCGGATGTGTTCAATATCCTTTTGCAGGTGCTGGACGACGGCCGCCTGACGGACAACAAGGGTCGCACGGTGGATTTCCGCAATACGATCATCATTATGACGTCGAATATCGGTTCGCACATTATCAACGAGCGGTTCGACGGCCTGGATGACAAGGAGATGACGGCGGACAAGCGGGACGGGATTGTCGAGGCGACGAAGAATGAGCTGATGGACTTGCTCAAACAGACGATCCGTCCGGAGTTCCTGAACCGGATCGACGAGATCATCATGTTCCTGCCGCTGACGATCGAGGATGTGCGGCAGATCGTTTCGCTGCAAATCAATTCGTTGATGAAGATGCTGGGGCAGAACGGCATCGAGCTGGCGGTGAGCGACAAGGCGGTGGAATGGCTGGCGCAGGACGGGTTCGATCCGCAGTTCGGAGCGCGGCCGATCAAGCGGTCGTTGCAACGGAACCTGGTGAACGAGTTGTCGAAGCAGATTCTGGGCGGCAAGGTGAACAAAGAGAGACCTGTGCTGGTGGACGTTTCGGGCCTGGGCCTGATGTTCTCCAACTGATAACGTTAATCGCACGGTTGCCTTCAACCTGTTTTCGGATTGGAGGTAACCGTTTTTTCTTGTTCCGCCCGTTTCGCTTCGGGTCGACCTTCGGTCTTTTTCGAGTTGCCTCGGCCATTCAGTTGACTCGAATGGCCGAGGCACTGGAAGGAAGTCGAAGCAAATAAAACGAACAATTAAATTGAAACAATGAAGATTGCGATAGGAATTACCGGTGCCAGCGGCACCCTATACGTCGAACGGCTGTTGCGCCATCTGCTTCCCCTGCGGGAAGCGGGAGACGTGGAGACACTTGCCGTTATCCTTACGAAAAACGGGCGCGACGTGGCACAATTCGAACGCCCGGAATTCTTGCCATGGCTGGCAGCGCAGAGCCGGACCGGACAGATTGCCGAATACCGGAACGACGACTTTTTTACTCCCGTAGCATCGGGGTCGGTAGGATTCGACGCACTGGTCATCGTCCCGTGCAGCATGGGCATGGCCGGGCGGATTGCCGGCGGGATCTCCGACGACCTGATCTCGCGGGCTGCGGATGTGATGCTCAAAGAGAACTCGCCGCTCCATCCTCGTACACTGATCCTCTGCCCGCGCGAAATGCCGCTGTCGCTGATCCACCTGCGGAACCTCGCCTCCGTGCGAGAAGCCGGCGGAATCATACTCCCAGCTATGCCCTCGTTCTACAGCCGCCCGAAAACCATAGAAGAAGCTGCAGACACTGTCGTGTTGCGCATTTTGTCGCAATTGGGACTCACCCCGTCCGACTATCGCGGCTGGCAGGAATAAATTTGACTATTCGGGGGAATAGTTTTACATTTGCAAGAACAAAACCAACCAATTCAATAAAACTCATGGCTTACAAAATCGATCCCGACAAATGCGTTGCCTGCGGCACCTGCATCGACGAATGCCCGGTAGGCGCTATTTCGGCCGGTGACGTTTACGTTATCGACCCGACGATCTGCACCGAATGCGGCACCTGCGCAGACGTGTGCCCGGCGGAAGCTATCGCGCCGGAAGCATAATCTGGAAATCCGTCCACACCGAGCGGGAATGTGCAAATGGCTTTGCACATTCCCGCTTTTTATCCGTGTTAGCGAGACGAAAAACGTTATCGCCCCTATGAGAGCCCCGTTCCCGCTGTCCGACCAAACCGTCCAAGAGCCGGAAAACAGAACGACACGGTGCCGTTTTCCCAAGAAACACCGGCTCATTCGGGAAAATACGTATGCTCAAAATATGCCTATTTTATCGAAAGAGGCATGACTTATCGACCGGTGAACGGCACAAAGGTGACAGCCTCGTTTTCGTGCGACGGCAGCATCGTCTTCAGCATGGACGAACTTATAGGCCGTGGAGACCCTTGAAGCAGCGGAGGCTTACAGCTCCCGCCCATCGAACCGACCGCTTATGGAAGACCAATATCGAGTTGTGCAATTGGGACAGGATCGCCTGCCGGAACGAATACAGACAGTTGCATCGCAGCCGCAAGAATGGCGTACGCTGTCGACCCGCGAACGGTACGAAGCGTTCCGGGCCCAGTTTCCGGACATCTATCGCCGGGCAAACCTGAGCCATACAGCCTCTTATCCGGGTATCACGCCCTCCACCCTCAGCCGGTCGGGATCCGGCGAGCCCGGCGGAAACAAAATGCCGATTTCGATTTAGGACAGATTTTTACACCCCGTTCCGACGTACTTTTGCCGGAGTACTAACCCATTTTACCTGTTAAGCAAGACATGCAACCGAACCCTTTATTGTTCCCGTCGAAACCGCACTATGAAATTTTGGACGGCCTGCGCGGAGTAGCCGCCCTGATCGTCGTAGCGTTCCATTTCCTGGAGATACACGCCACCGGCGATTTCTACGTGGTTCCCTTCATTAACCACGGCTACTTAGCCGTCGATTTCTTTTTCGTTCTTTCCGGTTTCGTGATCGGCTACGCCTACGACGACCGGTGGGGAAAAATGTCCCTGAAAGAGTTCTTCAAACGGCGTCTGATCCGCCTGCAACCGATGGTGGTTCTGGGAGCCGTGACAGGCGCCCTCTGCTTCTACTTCGGCGCCGGGGAACAGTTCCCGCTGATTGCCCAGACTTCTGTGTGGAAACTGCTGTTGGTGATGTTGATGGGGTGTCTACTGCTGCCGATCCCGCCCGCGGCGGATGTGCGGGTGTGGGGCGAGATGTTCCCCCTGAACGGCCCGGCATGGTCGCTCTTTTACGAATATATCGCCAATATCCTGTATGCGGTAGTGATCCGGCGGTTCTCCCGACTGCTGCTGACGATCCTGACGGTGCTCTCCGGGCTGGCCATTATCCACCTCACGATATGGGGAGGTACCGGCAGCGTGCTCGGCGGCCACATGCTGACCGGGGAACAGTTCCTGATCGGGATGATCCGCGTGATGTATCCTTTCTTCTGCGGTTTGCTGCTGTTCCGGCTGGGCAAGACGATTCGGCTGCGGGCCGGTTTTTGGATCTGCTCGCTGGTGTTGGCCGCCGTCCTGTTCTTCCCTCGCATCGGCGGCGATGAACACATCTGGATGAACGGCCTTTTCCAGTCGGTTTCCATCCTCCTCGTTTTTCCGCTGATCGTACTCGCCGGAGCCGGAAGCCCGATCAAAGGGAAATATTCGGTCGGGATATGCAGATTCTTGGGAAACATATCTTTCCCGCTCTATATCATCCATTACCCGTTCGTTTACCTCTATATGGCCTATGCCACCGAGCACGATATGACGTGGCGGGAGGGGTGGCCGCTGATGATCGTCGTGGGCGTCGGATGCGTCTTGCTGGCCTACGCATCGTTGAAACTCTACGACGAACCGGTCCGGAGATGGCTCCGCGACAGGTTCCTGCGGCATAAAGCCAGCTAAAAAGCGATACCTAATAACAATGGAGCCGCGTCCTCCGTACGGAGGACGCGGCTCCATTGTTATTAGTGGGTGGGAGGAATCGAAAACGGGGCTATTCCCGTTTCCAGACCTTCACCCAGTCGATCTCCATCTGTACCGGTAGCGTCGCCGGGTCGACACCCCCGACCCAACTGCCGCCCAGCTGCATATCCATCAACAGGTAATACGCCTGGTCGAACGGGAACTGCCCTTCGAGATCCGTCTCGATCTTCGGGTAGGTCAGCGTAGCCTGCCCGTTCACCGTGAAAACGATCTTGTCCGGGCGGAACTCTACCCCGTATGTGTTGTATCCTTTCCGGTCGATCGGCACCGTCGTATAGCGCTGCGGGGTGTCCTGTTTCAGGTTCAGCGTATAGTAGGAGTGGATCGTCTGGTAGACCACGCTGTCGTAATTCAGGTGTTCCATGATGTCGACCTCGCCGTTCTTCGGGTAATGCCCGTATTTATCGTCCTGCGAAAGCATCCAGAAAGCGGGCCACGAGCCGCTGGCCTCGCCCAGTTTGGCCCGGATCTCGACCTTGCCCTCCATCACGGAGAACTTGTCCTTGGTCCATACCCCGCCGGTAATGTATTGTGCCGTATCCTGGTCGGGCCGGTCGTTCACGATGCCCCGCAGGATCAGGTTCCCGTCCTTCACCTCGTACAGGTCGTCGCGCGACGACATATAGTTATTCCAGTCCGCGCCCCCGCGCGGGATTTTCGACCATTTGGCCGGATCGAGGAATCCATCCTTCCTGAAGTCGTCTTTCCAGATCAGTTTCCACTTCGGAGCTTTCTCTCTTTTCTGCTTCGCCGCGGCCGGAGAGGCCCACAGCATGGCGGCCGCTCCCACGAGGAGCGCCGCGCCGTAAAGGGTTCTTTTCATTGAGTTCGGTTTGTCGTTTTCGGGTCAGTCTTCGGGCTGCATCGCTTTCTCGACCTGCTTCTGGGCCTTGAGCAGCTTCTCCTTGCAGAGCGTGATGAGGGTGGTCGCACGCTCAACATAGGCCCCCAATTGGTCGATGTCCAGCTCGTTGTCGTTCATCTTCGCCAGAATATCTTCGATCTCGGCCACCGCCTCCGCATAGGTGATCTTTTCCGCCATATTCGTCTTAGCCATTGTTCTTAGGTATTGATTTCGAAATAATATCCGCCTCCAACGCCCCGTCGTGAAGCTCGATCTCCACACGCTGGCCCACCCGGGCCGCCGCCGCGCTCCGCACTCCCCGCACCAAAGCATAGCCGCGCGACAGGATGCGTTTCGGGCTCATCCCTTCCACCGACACTTCCAGCAATTCCAGCTGCGCTTTCCGGCGCGAAAGCATTCCTTCCGAAGCTGCACATAACCGCTGCCCGGCATAACCGGTCCACGCCTGTCCCGCCGCCAGCCGCTGTGTCGAGCATTGGGACAACGATGTCCCGAACGCCGAACACCGCCGCCGTTCGTTCGACAGCCGTTCACCGGCGGCGAAACGCAGCTCCTCTTTCAGTTTGTCCAGCCGCGCCAGGCTTCCGTGCAACAGGCCCGTAGTCCGCGAAGCCAACAACAGCCCTGCGTTTTCCAGCCGGTTCGCCTCCATCATCAGCGTCTGCTGTGCCAGGCCGGTTGTCTCTTCGTATAAATCTTCGATCCGCGCGTGCATCTCCGCTGCGCGTCCCACCAGGAACGTTGCCACCGCCGTCGGTGTCTTGAGCGATGTGTGGGCTACCATATCCGCCACACTGATATCCTTATCGTGCCCGATGCCGGTCACCACCGGCAGCGGAAACTGGGCGATATAGGCACAGAGCCTGTAATTGTCGAAACAGCCCAGGTCGCTCGTCGAGCCGCCGCCGCGGATAATGACCGCGGCATCGAATTCGTCCTCCGTCTCCGCCACGGCGTCCAGCGCATCGACGATCGACCCTTCGGCCGCGTCTCCCTGCATCACGGAGGCGAATAACTTAACGTCGAACCGGTAGGGCGATGCGTTCAACTCCTGCATGAAGTCCCGGTATCCGGCTGCCTTGGGCGACGAGATCACGGCGATCCGTTGCAAAACCTCCGGCAGTTCGAAACCCTTGTTCATGTCGAACACCCCTTCCTCCTGCAACTGGGCGATGGTCTGCCGCCGCAGCCGCTCGGTTTCCCCGAGGGTGTAAGCGGGGTCTATGTCGCTGATAACGAGGCTGAGCCCGTAAACCGGATGATACGAGACGGTACATTTGACGAGCACTTTCATTCCGGCGGAAATGTCGGAACCGGTCTGGAACCGGAAGTAGCCTGAGATCATTTTATAGGAGCTGGCCCAGATCACGGCGCGCGCTTGCGCCACGGGGGCTTTGCCGTTATCGGGGCGCTCGACGAGTTCGAGGTAACAGTGTCCGGCATAGTTGACTTTGCATTCGCTGATCTCGGCGACCACCCACTGCGCTCCGCCGGCATACTGCTCGATCACGGCGCGCAAATGCCCCTGGAGGGCCGAAAGGGTGATGAAGGTCTCCATACCTGCAAAGATAACCCTCTTTTTGTTTATATATGTTTTCTTGGGATTGCGTAACTCTTCTTTCTGGAAAGACTGGCCGATCGGCTTCGGAGCCGTAACTACTTAAAGCCGATTTCCGCGCCAGCGGGAACTGGCAGATTGCCGCCAGCAGCCAAAGCTGTTTCCGGGCCGGGTACATCGCTATCCACACCACGGCCAATATGGCCGCAATGACACACATGGGCGGGTTTTCATCCGGAAATTGAGGCTCAGGAGAGAACTTGGAAAAAAGTCTTGGGATTGAGGGCGATCTCGCGGGTGGCAATTATGTTTTTCAGATTATTCAGTAATGCGGCCCCGAACCGCCGCCAGCGTAGCAACGCTGATCCGGGCGTCCGGCAGGGCTCTGCGGATCGCCTCCGCGCAGGCTGTGACAGTTGCTCCCGTGGTCAGCACGTCGTCCACCAGCAGGATGTGTTTTCCTTGCAGCCGCTCCGGACGGCAGAGGCGGAAAGCCCCCTCCACATTCCTGCGCCGGGCATCGACATCCCGGTGCAACGCCTGCGTACGCGTCCGTCGGATGCGTTTCAAGGAACATAAATCCGACGGGATGCCCATGCTCCGGCCCAATCCCGTGCAGATCTCCTCCGCTTGGTTGTACCCCCTGTGCATGCGTTTGGTCCAATGCAGCGGCACCGGTACCAGCACCTCAATATCGTCATAGAGCGGCGACTCCCTCAGCTCCCGGCCGAACATCTCGCCCAGAGCCACCGCTATATCCCGCCGGCCGCTGTATTTGAGCGAATGGATCATCGCCCGGTAACCGCTCTCGTGTTTGAAATAGAGCAAGGCTGCGGCTTGGCACAAATCCGGAATCTGTTTCCGGAGCATCTCCGCCGCCGGATTGTTCCCGGCCATCCAGTAATCGGTGAGCGGCATGTCCCACCGGCAACGCAGGCAAATCGTCCGTTCGCCCCGGCCCAGCGCTTCGCCGCAGACCGGACAGACCGCCGGAAAAAACTGGTCGCCTAACCAATGCAACAGACGCAAAAGCCACTTTTTCAAATCCGAACCGCGTTTAGAAATCCTCTTCGGCCGGGAGACCCGCGGATACGGTGTTGTCCACCGGCAAAGCCGTTACCGAACCGTGGATCAGGTCCGTGAGCGGCATATTTTCCTCGCGCACGATCACCGAGGTGGGAAATACCTCGCGTACCCGTCCCAGCAGCATGGACGCCTCTGTCATGTCGAGGCAGTAACCGACCATCGTTTTGAAAGTCGGGTTGGCATAGACCACCTCCCCCGGAATGCCGGGGAAGCGGTTGCGGAATGCCTCCAGCGCCCCGTTCGCCAGATTCCGACCGTTCTGGGTATTGTCGAAGAAGATACAGATACGGTAGCCTACGACCTTGTCCCCTTTGGGGGCTGTGCGAAGCCCCGCGGCCACGTCGCTGTCGTTGCTCACCGTGGCCTGCGCCCCCGTCGAGGCATCCGGCATGCGCAGCCGTGCCGTGTAGGTGCTCACCCGGTCCTGCGCGCCGGCACATAGGACGGCGGCGGACAAAATGAAAAGTAAAAAGAGTCGTTTCATGGCGTTATAGTCTGAATCCGAACGAATGGATAAGTTGCTTACCGAAATGTTTCAGTTCTTTCCCGCTTACCTTGCGGTCGAAGCGAACGGTCTGCATTCGGTTTCCGCGGTCGATGCCCAGCGACCCGACGATCCGCAGGTCGGCTTTCTCGATCCGGCTTTCCCCGCCCGGCAAGACCAGTTCTGCCAAGGATTTGAGTCCGTCCTGCGGAAAACGGATGCGCACCGGCACTTCCGTGCGGCAGTAACCCGGCGGTACGGCGACGGGGCACAGCAAGGTGACGATCCCTACCGCCTGTCCGTTCAGTCGGACTTCGATCCGTCCGCTACCAAAGGTAACGCTTTTTTTGTTCCCGTTGTACAGAGAAATGGCCGCCACCCCTTCGGCCGATCCGAGCCGCAGCTCTTCGGCCCGGAAAGTGTCCACCCGGTCGAAGCCGAGCCGGCCCAGCTCGCGCGGACCGCAGCCGGACAGCAACAACGTGAACAAAAAGCTGCAAAGAAACAGCATTATCCTTCGTGCCAGCAGTCTGCCCGGAGGTACCACGGGTACTCCGAGACGGCTGCAACTACCCGATTGCGCCTTGACGGCTCCACGTCGGCGGGCGCATAGTAGCAGTTTCATCGTTTTTCTGCGGTATATATCGTGGCTATCCCTCCCATCAGCACCGTCATCGCCGGGGCCGTGAAGCCCGACTCCGACAACAGGCGGCAGAAGCGTTCCCCGTACGGGAATTCGCCGACCGACTCAGGCAAATAGGCATACGCCCTCGCGTCCTTCGAGATCAGGCGGCCGATCCCCGGCAGCACCCGCCGGAAATAGAAACGGTAGAGCTTGCCCAGTATATTGCCCCGCGAAGGCATCGAAAATTCGAGGATATAGACCTTTCCGCCCACTCGCAGCACACGGTGCATCTCGCGGATACCCTGCGGCAGGTCTTCGAAGTTGCGCACGCCGAAGCCGCAGGTGACCGCTGCGAAACTGCCGTCCGGGAACGGCAGGCGCTCGGCATCGCCCTCCAGCATCGGCAGTTCCCGTCCGGAAAATTTCGCAGCCACCTTTTCCCGCCCGATGCGCAGCATCTTCGGAGAGAGGTCGACACCCACCAGGGCCGCATCGGGCAGGGCGCGTCCCAGAGCGATAGCCAGATCGCCAGTCCCCGTAGCGACATCAAGCACGCTTTCCGGTGCCTGGCGGCATACTTTTCCGACCACTTTGCTCCGCCACCGCCGGTCGATGTTCATCGAAAGCAGGTGGTTCAGCAAGTCGTAGCGCCGGGCGATGGAGTCGAACATCTCCCGCACCTGTTCTTTTTTGCCGGTCGGGTCTTCGTTGTGCGGTTTTATCATTGGAATCGGATCGATTTGTCAGGTGTGATGCGGGCAATGATCGCCGTGGGGAGAGCCATGGCTAGCGTGATGACCGCCAGCGTGCCGATGTCGAGCAGGACGACCTGCGTCCAGTCCACCCGCACCGGGACGGCTGCCATCATATAACTTTCGGGATCGAGCGTCACCAGGCCCGTGTATTGTTGGACGAGGCATACGGCCAGCCCCGCGAGGTTGCCCCAGAGCAGGCCCCACAGGGTGATGCGCACCGAGCGCAGGACGAAAATGCGCTGCAATACTCCGTTGCCCATCCCCAGCGCCTTGAGAATGCCGATGGCGCGGGTCTGTTCCAGCACCACGATCAGCACCCCGGAGGCCATATTGACCACCGCCACCACCAACATGATGACGATCACGATGACGGTGTTCAGTTCCAGCATTTGCAGCCAGTCGAAAATCTGCGGATAACGGTCGGCGACCGTCGATATTTCGAGGTTCCGTGCGCCCTCCTCCGCCTCGCCCCAAGCGCCGAACAGGCCCGGATGAACCGTCTCCGAGAGCAGGAAGGCCACCTCTTCCCGGTCGGCGCCGGATGCCACGGCGACCTCGTAGCCCCCGACCTGATTCCGGCTCCAGCCGTTGAGCCGTTGCACAATGCCCAGGTCGCCGATCACCGTCATCCGGTCGAACTCCTCCATGCCGCTGCTGTAGATCCCCGCCACGCGCAGCCGGTCGCGACGGGGCACATCGCCCCCCACGAACAGGACTTCGAACTTATCACCCAAGCCGATGCCCATCGCATGGCTCAGAGCCTGCGAGACGACCGCCTCGCGACTGCGGGCGGTGTCGGTATAAGCCGGGATCCGCCCGGCGACCATCTGTCGATGGAGGAAAAGGGTGTCGGTCTCCGGGGCGAACCCTTTCAGTACAATGCCCTGTATGGTGCTGTCGCTGCGGATGATGCCCGCTTTGGCCGCGAAACGCTGCACGCGGGCCACCCCCTCTGTCGCCGTGATGTCGGCGACCAACATGGAGTCGTAGGTTACCGGGAGGGCTTCATAAGAGTTGCCGCTCCCTTGGGCGGTAACCTGGATGTCGGCCGCAAACCCCGACACCTTCTCCGTCACCGTGCTGCGGAAACCGTTCACCACCCCCAGCGCGACCAGCATCACGGCCACGCTCACGGCCACACAAAGGGTGGCCACCCGCAGCATGATGCCGGCTTTGCGTCCTGCGCCGCCCAGCCGCCGGGCTATAAAGGTTTCGAGTATCAAACGGTCCTGGATTTTTGTTCTCACAAAGAAACTGATTTTTTTGGAAGTTCGGAAAAGTGTTGTACTTTTGTCTCTGCAACGGTCGCTCCGCGGGAGGGGCCGGGGCTGAGACGGTGGATGTAGTTCAGTTGGTTAGAACGCTTGATTGTGGTTCAAGAGGTCGTCGGTTCGAGCCCGATCTTCCACCCATCCGACACGAAAAAGGCTTACTGCTTATGCAGTAAGCCTTTTTTTACGGTCTGCGGGGCCGGAATCTATC
The DNA here is from genome assembly GCA_964486945.1 of uncultured Rikenella sp. Taxonomy (GTDB): domain Bacteria; phylum Bacteroidota; class Bacteroidia; order Bacteroidales; family Rikenellaceae; genus Rikenella. Next base: position 33,915 of record CAZAPI010000002.1, read on the forward strand.
GGATCTCGATCTCTTTGGCGGTCGGGGCGACTTCTTCCGCTTTCTTTTTCGGGATGTCGATGGTCAGCACGCCGTTTTCCACTTTGGCCTCGATCCTCTCCTTGTCGACATTCTCCGGCAGGATCATGCTCTGCTGGAAGTGCGAGTAGTGGAATTCACGCCGCAGGTAACGGCCTTCGTCCTGTTCCTCCTGGTTTTCGGAGCTTTTGTCCACTATCACGACCAGTTGGTTGTCGTCCTCGATCCGGATCTTGAAATCGTCCTTGGTCAGCCCCGGGGCGGCCAGCTCGACTTCATACAGGTTCTCGGTCTCGCGGATATTGATGGCCGGCGAGTTGCTGTTGGCTTTGGCGAGCCATTCGTTGCCGAAGAAATCGTTGAAAATCGACGGCAGCCAGTTTTGCGATCTTTTTGCAGGTATCATAATAGTTTATAGGTTAAAGGTTAAACGTCTTAAGGTCAGGCTTCTGAAATGCCCGGTCCCGTATAGTATATCTGCAAACGGTGTGCCAAGGTCGGGACAAGGGCGATATGACAGAAACCGACATCGGATTGTCAGTAATAATATCCCGGATTAATGATTACCTTTGAAAGATTAAGACAAACCATCAAATTTCGATTTCGTGAAGTTCAGAAAAGGGGCGCTTATTGCGCTGGCAGGCATGATGTTGAGCGCTGCGGCGCGGGCTCAGTCCGGTGCCGATTCGACCGGTGACGTGAAGTTCGACTACGACGTGCGGCTGGGGGCTTTCCTCGATAACGGGGAGTACAGCTCCGATTACAAGGCACCGCAGACTTGGTCGGGGGCTTATGTCATACCGACGGTGGGGCTACGTTTTAACGGCGGCCACCGGATCATGGCGGGGATCAGCTTCCTGCAACAGTTCGGGCAGAAACCGTTCGGCGAGACGCCGGACTTCCTCGCCTACTATAACTATACGGGCCGGGTGTTCAACGGTTTCGGGGGCCTGCTGCCCCGGGCGGAGATGAAGGGTTATTATTCGCGGGCGCTCTTCTCGGATTCGGTGGGCTATTTCAAGCATACGCTGGCGGGGGCGCTGTTGCAGTGGGACGGCGAGCGGGGCGGCATCGAGGCTTTCTTCGACTGGAACGCCGAGGACACCAAGACGGGCAAGGAGTCGTTCATGGCGGGGCTGGCGGGGCGGCTGAAGTTGGGACGGCGGGGGCTGTTCCATGCCGGGATAGCGGGTTATATGTACCACTACCGGATCGGGGACAAGGCGGTGAGCGCGGGAGAGGCCCCGAATTTCCTGGTGGATAATGTAATGTACCACGTTTACGGCGGGATGGATTTGGGGGATATTACGGCGCTGGATGTGCTGTCGCTGGATGTGGGAGTTGTGGGTTCCATGTCGCGCGGGCGTATCGAGGTGGGCAACGCGGGCAGCTGGACGGCGAGGGCGGGATTCCATGCGCGGCTCAATCTCGAATGGCACGGCTGGGGGATCGAGGATACTTTCTTTGCGGGCAAGGGGCTGATGCCGCTGTGGAATGTCTACGGGACGCAGGTCTATTGGGGCGACTCGTTCTACAATGCCCCGCTCTACAACCGTACGGATCTTTACTGGTCGAAAGAGCTGGCCGAACGTCTTTCGATCCGTGCGGCGCTGGTGTTCCACCAAACGGCCCGGGGGCTGGACTTCTGCCAACAGGCGTCGGTGAATGTCCACCTCTGGAAATGATTTTTTAACCGTAGGGTTATTATTCCGGTGCCCACGGCAGAGATGCGATTTTCGTTTACATGAAAATCGCATCTCTGTCCATAAAGCGG
>CAZAPI010000003.1:0-11510 GCA_964486945.1 uncultured Rikenella sp.
CATGGTCTGGATGCACGAACCGTGGTCGCCGTGGGGCCAGTTGGTGCTGACCGTGCCGGTGCTGTTCGTCTTCGGGCGAAGTTTCTATGTTACGGGTTGGCGGCAGGCGCGTTACGGCAAGGCCAATATGGATACACTGGTGGCGTTGAGTACCTCTATCGCATTCCTGTTCAGCCTGTTCAATACCCTGTTTCCGCAGGTCTGGTATGCCCGGGGGCTGGAGCCGCATGTCTATTACGAGGCGGCGGGGATGATCGTGGCTTTTGTGCTCTTGGGTAAGATGCTGGAGGAGCGCGCCAAGGGAAGCACCTCGTCGGCGATCCGCAAACTGATGGGGTTGCAGCCGAAAACGGCGCGGCTGGTCGGTGCCGACGGTACGGAGCGCGAGGTGCCGATCGCGCAGTTGAAACCCGATGACAGGGTCAGCGTGCGGCCTGGCGAGCGTATTCCGGTGGACGGCGTGGTCGCGGACGGCAGTTCCTATGTGGACGAGAGCATGATCAGCGGCGAGCCGGTCGCGGTCGGTAAAAAGGCCGGGGATAAGGTTTTGGCCGGGACGATCAACCAAAAAGGATCGTTTGTCCTGGAAGCGAGGCAGGTAGGCTCCGAAACTGTGCTGGCGCGTATTGTGCGGATGGTGCAGGAGGCGCAGGGTAGCAAAGCGCCGGTGCAGCGCATCGTGGACCGCGTGAGTGCGGTGTTCGTCCCGACGGTGATCGGCGTTTCGATCTTGACTTTCACGGTTTGGATGCTCATGGGGGGCGCATCGAGTCTGACCTATGCCCTACTCTCGGCGGTGTCGGTGCTGGTGATCGCCTGCCCTTGCGCTTTAGGGCTGGCTACGCCGACGGCCCTGATGGTGGGGATCGGCAAGGCGGCGGAGCACCATATCTTAATTAAGGATGCGTTCGCTTTGGAAAATATGTGCCGCATCGATACGGTCGTGGTGGATAAAACGGGGACGCTGACCGAGGGGAAACCCGCGGTTACGGACTGGCTGTGGCTGGCCCCGTCGGACGAAACGAGCGTGTTGAAATCGGTTTTGCTGGCGGCGGAGATGAAGTCGGAACATCCATTGGCTGAGGCTATCGTGGCGGCGTTGCGGGATTCTGCGGCGGAAAAAGTCGATGCGGAGGATTTCCGGAGCCTGACGGGAAAAGGGGTTTCGGTGCGGGTAGCCGGAGTGGAATACTGGATCGGTAGCCGGGGGCTGGCGGCGGAATATCTGCCCGGCGTTCCGGAATCGGTGACGGCCCAGGCAGAGCGGTGGCAGGAAGCGGGTAAGAGCGTGGTCTGGTATGGGCGGGGGGCCGAGCTGATGGCGCTGGCGGCTATCGCCGATCCCGTGAAGGCTGCTTCTGCCGAGGCGGTGCGGGAGTTGGCCCATATGGGGATCGAGGTGCATATGCTGACGGGCGACGGCCGGAAAACGGCGGCGGCGGTGGCCGCGGAGCTGGGGATCGGACATTTCGAGGCTGAGGTGTTGCCGGACGACAAGGAGCAATATATACGGGGCTTGCAGTCGCAGGGCCGCCGGGTGGCGATGGTCGGCGACGGCATCAACGATTCGCAGGCGCTGGCGCGGGCCGATGTGAGCGTGGCGATGGGCAAAGGCACGGATATTGCCATGGATGTGGCTATGGTGACGCTGATGACTTCTGACTTAATGTTATTGCCGAAAGCGGTTACCCTGTCGCGGCGGACGGTGCGGCTGATCCGTCAGAACCTGTTTTGGGCGTTCATCTACAACCTGATCGGCATACCGCTGGCGGCGGGAGTGCTCTATCCCGCATGCGGGATCTTGCTGAACCCGATGCTGGCGAGCGCAGCGATGGCGTTCAGTTCGGTGTCGGTGGTGCTGAACAGCCTGAGGCTTAAATGGAGTAAACTGTAAATTTAAAATATGATCGGACTATGACTACTCAGAAATTCAAAACGAACGCTAAATGCGGCGGTTGCTCGTCGAAGATCGGAGCGGCTCTGGAACAGAATGGCGTTCCGGCGGGCGGATGGTCGCTGGACCTTGAACACCCTGAGAAACTGCTGACGGTGAACAGCGAAATGACTTCGGACGAGATTATCCGCATTGTCACCGGAGCGGGTTATCAGGCCGAAGAGGTACGGTAAACCGGTTTCAGGTAAACAAGGAAGGGTATCTGCCCTTCCTTGCTGTTTGTCGTTATCCGGGAATCGGAAAAATGCGGTTATTCCCGCTGCGCCTTTTCTTCGGTCTGGATCTCGCGGATCAGGAAGATGGACAAAATGGTACGCAGCATCACGATGCCGCCCAGTATGGCCAACTCGTTGAGGCCGGGTTCCGGCACGGTCTTTAGGATGTCCGATGCGATCAGGAATTCGAGGCCCGACAACAGGTATGTGCCGAACGTGGCCCTCAAACGGCGGATATTCAGACCCGAATAACGGTCGGTAAAGCGTCCTGTCTCGTTGCGGACGAATGCGAGGGCGGCTACCAGTGTGCCGTAGGTGATGATAATCAGGCTGACGATGCTGATCCCGGTGGCGATAAGGTTCAGGTAGCGTGCGATTATGGCGGACCGGGGGATTTTACCGGATTTTCAGCAATATTTGAGCCACAGTTGTTATTTTCAGGTATATGGTATTACAGACTGTTTTCACGCTTCGCCCGCGACCGCGCGGGTTCCATCTGGTCACGGACGAGATTAGCGCCAATCTGCCCGGACTGCCCGAAACCGGGTTGCTGCACCTGTTTATCCGCCATACGTCGGCGGCCCTGACTGTGAACGAGAATGCCGATCCCGACGTGCAGACCGATTTGGCAACCATTTTTGACCGCCTCGTGCCGGAACGCCAGCCGTTTTATCGGCATACGCTCGAAGGGGACGACGATATGCCCGCGCATGCCAAAGCGAGCCTGGCAGGCGCCGGCGTGACAATCCCCATCACCCGGGGGCGACTGAACCTGGGCACCTGGCAGGGCATCTATTTATGCGAATTCCGCAACCGGGCTTCCGGACGGCAGGTCGTCGCCACGATCATCGGCTAAAGCTGCCCGAGTGTCCGTTCGTAAACGTTCCATAAAGCGGGAAACAAGACCTCTTCGCGGAAGTTCAGGGCGTATTTCCGCCCTTTTGCCGCCATTTCGTTGCGCAGGCTTTCCGAACCGAGCACTTTTTCCAGCGCGCTCCGCATATCCTCTACGGAATGCGGATCGACATACAGCGCCGCGTCTCCGCCCGTCTCCGGGAAAACGCCCCCGACACTGTTGATGACCGGAGTGCCGCTGTTCAGCGCTTCCAGGATCGGGATGCCGAACCCTTCGAAAATCGAGGCGTAGACCGAAACAGCCGCCATCCGGTAGATCGCCGGAAGATCCGGGAAGCGGATGTCGTTCCGAAAATTCAACAAGTGCCCTATTCCTTTCGATTCGGCGTAAGCCGTTATCTCGTCTTTGTAAGGCGTCCAGCGGCCGCAGGCGACCAGCGGAATGCCGATTTTCCCCTCGGCCATAGCCTGCACGGTCAGCAGCAGATTTTTGCGCGGCTCCACCGTCCCGACGCTCAGGATGAAAGGCCCGTTCGGAAGGCCGTATCGCTGCCGAACCTCTTCGAGCGTGTCGGCGGAAGCCTGTTCGTAGAACATCGGGTGGCAGCCCTGATAAACGACGTCGATCTTTTCCGGATCGATATGCCAGAATCGGATCAGGTCGTCGCGCGTCTGCCGGCTGATGGCGATGATGCGGTCGGCCGCTTCGCAGCTGCGTTTGTATTTGTGGGTATAGAGGGTGCGGTCAGCGGGTTTGTAAAGCTCCGGGTAGCGCACGAAGATCAGGTCGTGCATGGTGACCACGGATGGTACCCCGCTGCGCCCGATGTCGGTCGGCAGCTCGTGGCTCAGGCCGTGGTACAGGTCGCAGCCGGATTTTTTGATCTCCCGCCCCAGCATGTAGGTGCGCCAGACGCTTCGCAGCGGTCCGTGTATGAACGGCGAGGCCGGATAGTACGTTTCGGCGTTCGGGGGCAGGACGAAACCCTGCGTGTTGCCGGGTTTGGGCGAAAAGAGCGCGATCCGGGTTTCGGGGCGGAAACGGGCTATCATCTCCACCGTGCTTCGGCTGTAATTGCCCAGTCCGCTGCCGTTGAAAAAGAGCCGCTTGGCGTCGTATCCGATCTTCATAAAATTTACTTCGTGTAACGTTACGAGGCAAATGTACGCCAATAAATCCGTATTTTCGCAGCCTCAGGGAACTCGGATTCACACCGGTGCCGCGCAGGCCGAATGTTCGGAACTCTCCGAACTGTGGGAAGCGTCCGTGCGGGCTGCGCATCATTTCGTCATGCCGGAAGATGTGGATCCTGCAAGGCCTTTCTTTTGGGTTATTTCCCGGCTGGCCGGCTGACGGCGGCACGGGATGCCGTCGGGCTATAACGGGCTTTTCTGTGCGCGAAAGATGGAAATATAGAGATGTTTTTCGTACACTCGGCCTGCCCATGGCGAACCGTTCGGATGCCGATGCGGCGGGCCGCCCCTACCCGATTCTCCATCCGTGTTACCGGGTGCGCTTGTGGGGCTTCGGAATAATCCGTAAATTAGCAGTTTCAAACGCCTGAATTTCCGTTATGGATTTTGTCACCCTCTTGTTATTCGCTTTCGGTCTGTGTTTCGATTCATTCGTCGTGTCGATCTCGTGCGGCATGGTTTGCTGCACCTGCACGCGGGGCCGGTTGTTCCGGTTCGCCGCTATTTTGGGGTTGTGCCAGGGGCTCACCCCTTTGGCAGGCTGGGCGGTGGCGACCAATTTCAGGAGTGTGATCGAGGCTTACGACCATTGGATCGCTTTTTTGCTGCTGTTGTTTCTGGGCGGGAAGATGATCTGGGAAGCGTTCAGGGGCGAGGATGAAAAACGGATCAAGGGCGATCCGTATGCTTTGGGCCGGAACGTAATGCTCGGCGTAGCGACCAGTATAGACGCGTTGGTGGCGGGTATCGCTATGGCGCTGCTTCCCCTGACGATCATACCGGCCGATTCGCAGCTCCTCAATATGCTGGTGGCGGCACTTGTTATCGCCGTGGTGACGCTTATTTCGTCGCTTACGGGGCTTTTCCTCGGGCACAGCAGCCGGGGTCGACTCGGCGAAAAGGCCGAACTGGTCGGGGGGCTTATCTTGGTCCTGATCGGGGTGAAAGTCCTCGTCGAGCACCTTTCCGGGGTATAAAAGCAACCTAAACTACGTTATTCCGGCCTTTCTGCGGATAACTGGCCTGCCGATCATAAAGGCGTTGGTGGCTACGTTTCGGGTGAAGTAAACTTTTTTTGCAAAAAAATGCCGGTCGGTTTGCATTGCGGCAAAAAGGTGCTATATTTGCACTCGCAATTCCGGTCGAGGAGTTGCAAACGGACATACTGGTGCGGTAGTTCAGCTGGTTAGAATACCTGCCTGTCACGCAGGGGGTCGCGAGTTCGAGTCTCGTCCGCACCGCAAATGTAAGAATGCTTCCCTGTAAAGGGAAGCATTCTTATTTAGTGTATGCTGGTAAATCGTTGTTTTCCAGTGTAATCATTTCTCTGATTTTATCATTTCGTTGGACAAAGTATTGCCGGCAAGCGCAGTCGAACGTGCAGCCGATGTACTCCGCAAATCGTGGGATACTTCCTCTTTCGGGGGAATGTACCACGATGCGACTCTCACCGAATGATGGTACGATGATATTTTCTACAAAACAAATTATTTACCGAGTATTTTACATTAAAATTGTTTCACTAATAAAAATAACAACTATGATTTATGGATACATTCGCGTTAGTAGCGACAAGCAGACAGTGGAGAATCAACGCTTTGAGATAAGTAATTTCTGCAAACGCGAAAACATTAAGATCGATGGTTGGATAGAAGAGACTATCAGCGGAACAAAGGCATACGACAAGCGTCAATTGGGCAAATTGCTCAACAAGGTACAAGAAGACGACCTCATCATCTGTGCTGAACTTTCGCGACTGGGACGCAACCTTTTTATGATAATGGAGATACTGAATATCTGTATGACAAAGGAGTGCCGCGTATGGACTATCAAGGATAACTACCGTTTAGGCGATGATATTCAGAGCAAAGTGTTGGCATTTGCGTTTGGTCTGTCGGCAGAGATAGAACGTAATCTCATAAGCCAACGCACCAAGGAAGCGTTGGCGAGAAAGAAAGCAGAGGGTGTTGTGCTTGGTCGTCCAAAAGGTAAAAAGAACTCCCCGGAAAAATACAAGCTATCCGGCAAGGAAGCTTTAATCAAAGAGTTGTTGGCTATTGGCGTATCGAAGCGTCAGATTGCTAAAATCTGTAAGGTTGACCGTAACACGCTTGCACGCTTCATCAATGAAAAAATGGCAGAAGATAACTGGGGGTTATTATCCCCCAAAGATGTCATTTGAACTATACCCCTGTTATCTTAAAGATTGGTTGTAATTTAGTATGGAAAATATTACCCGAATGTGTAGATATGGATATTTCGGGTAAGCTATGTGCTTGCATTTTAGGTGACTATGTGCAAAAATACCTATTGATAGTCGTTCGGACGCATAACGCGAAAATATAATATCTGACAAAAAAATAATGATTACTGACTAATATTTACTAACTTAGCAGCGTGGAATGTCATCCGCTCATGGGAATGGGCGGAAATAATTGGAAAGATATGGGTTTTGCAAAACGCAGAAAATCAATTATAACGACCGTTAAAGGACAGTGGGTCGCTTTGGCGGCGGGTAGCTGTCTGTGCCTGGCGGGGAGTGTTGTGAGTGCCGAGGCGCAGGTGCCGGGGCTAAGTGCGCCGCAAAAGCAGGTGATCACTTTTACGTTCGGCTTGGGGAGCTCGGAGCTGAACGAACGGTACGGGCAAAATGCCGCTTCCATGTCGAAATTCGACAAACTGATCCGGCAGCTGGCCGAAACACCGACGGCGCATATCGACTCGATCGTGGTCAGCTCCTACTCCACTACGGCGGAACAGTTGGGAAGCGTGGAGGTGGCCGAGCGGCGAATCGAGGCCGTTAAGGCGTATATGGCGCCGGTGATCCGGCAGTCGCAGCTCAGGCAGCCGGTCGTGGTGACGGGCAAAGTGGTGGCCCGCAATAATGTCATCATGCCGGAGCGCCTGTTCGATATGCTGAAACAGACGACGGTCACGGTTTATTTGAACGGGGTGCTGGTGGCCAAGGCCGGCGGCGGGCTGCGGCAGGCAGGTTCGGCGGCGGATGAAGAGCGTAGGTATATATCGCCGTTCGGGGACAATCCGGATATTTTCGGACGTCGCAAAGGCAAGGAGATTGCTGGTGTTGTGGCGGAACGGCCGGTGAAGATCGAAACTATTCCTGCGGCGGAAATCGAGGAAATGGCCAAACCTGAGGCAACGGCCGTGGTTGCCGAGGGGGACGGGAAGACTGCTGTCGATAAGGAGTTGCAGCGCTATATCGATTCGCTGACCCGGAGCGCAGAGTTGCAGAAATTGCCGGAGGTGCCGAAAACAGAGGTGGTTCCGCCTGTTGCTCCGGTTGTTACGGCGGAAGATCCGTGCCCCGAAGATCGCGATCCGGAGATAGACGACCTGATCCGGCGGCTGTTGGCGGAGGAATCGACCCTAAACGTGACACCGGGAGTGGCGCAGGTTGAAGTGAGTGCGGCGCCGGAGTCGGGGAAAACCGAAATCGCCGAATATGAAATCGTCGGGAGTCCGGAATTAGTCCGGAATGTGGAGGAGGCCCGCAAGATCAAAATCAAACCGGCCAAAGAACAGAAAGCCAAGCCGGTTAAACCGGATAAGCCGTTTAAAGCCCAACGCGAACCATTGGTATTGGTGCGGCCGTTGGTGGCTGTTAAGACCAACCTGGCTTACTGGGCGGCCGTAGCGGCGAACGTTGAGGTGGAATTCTATTTCGCGAAACGGTGGTCGGCGGCGGTCGAAGGGGTTTATACAGACTGGAATATGAACCTCTATAAAAAGCATTACGCGGTGAATGAGATCAGTCCGGAGATACGCTACTGGACGGGACGCAAGGAAGGACAGTACCGGGGACTGTATGTCGGTGTTTACGGGCATGTCGGCCAGTTCGACTACATGTTCAGAAACCAGGAGACGGGGAATACGGGCGATTATTACGGGGCAGGGATATCGTTGGGCGGTTATTTGCCGTTCTCGCGCCATTTCGGGATGGAGCTGGGACTGCGCGGCGGATATGTCCACGCCGGCGATTATGACAGGTACTATTATGATGCGCCGCATTATATATACAAGTCGTCGCGGTCGGCCGATTATTTCGGCCTGACGGGGGCTAAGGTGTCGCTGGTGTACCGGTTCGGCCTGGGGGCGGGGCGGAAATAAGTTTAGCTTAGGGAAACGCAAATAGCATGAGTAAGATATTACATTTCGGGAGATCGGGCAGAAAAGGGGCGATCGTTTGCGCAGCCGCGGCTGCGGTATTTGCCACATCCTGCGTCAGGAGGGACCTGTATGTGAAACCGGATGAAGGGTGCGTGCAGTTCGATTTCGATTGGCAGAAGCTGGCACCGGGCGAGGCGGCGCCGGAGCGGGTGACCCTTTATTTTTACGGAGAGAACGGCTCCCTGACAAGGGGGCTCAGTGAGAACGGCCGGTACAGCGGCACTTTGCCTTCAGGAAATTATAAGGTGCTGGCATTGAACGAAGACGTGCCGGGAGTCGGATTCACTTATATGGAAGATTTCGACAAAGCGTATGCCTATGCCCTGCCGCTGAATAAAAAAGCCGATGGGGACGATATGTGGGTCCGCGAGCCGGGCTGGCTGTACAGCACCCATGTCGGCGACCTGAAGATCGCCAAGCAGGACACCGTTCGGCGCACGTTGGTGCCGGAGGCTTTGGTTCAGCGCGTGGTGTTGAATATACGGCTGACGGGCGACTGCGATGCGGTGACGGGGATCTCGGCGGCATTGACCGGTGTGGCTCCGTCGATAAGGCTGGCAACGGGCGAATGCTGCGACGGCTATGCCTCGATCACGGAACTCGATCCCCAACCGGCCGGGAATGGGGTATACACGGCCAATGTACTGGTATTCCGGGTGTCTGCGATCGATCCGGACGGCTCCGTAGCGGATAATTCGGTACGGCTCGGCCTGGATTTCAATAACGGGGGATCGCAGACTATCGAGGAAAATATCTCGAACGGGGGAATAGGCGATTCGACCTACATCGAGATCAATATCAGCCTCGATATCGAGGTGGCGGCTACCAGTTCGGCCGGGTTTGCAGCGAAAGTGACCAAGTGGGAAGTGACGGGAGCGGGAATGAATGTGGATAACCGTCCGGGCGGTGTGCCGCTTTCCGGGCTTAATAATTAATGGAAATTAAAAGTGCTGACTATATGAAAAGGATTACTTTGCTGGCAACTGCGGCTGCGGCCGTGCTCGCCGTTGGACTGAGCGGTTGCGCCAAGGAGAAGAATGGGTTGCCGAAGGGGGATCCGTGCCGTTTGTCTTTGACCGGTACGGCGATCGACTTGTACGGAAACGGGAGCCAGGCTTCCATGACCAAATCGGGGACCGACCTCCTGCCCGCAAATCTGGCGGTGGGAGTGCATGTGGTGGACCTGACCAGCGGCGAAACGGTTTCTACGGCGGCCATTGCCAACGTGCAGCATGTGTCGGACGCTTCGGGCGCCTTGAATAATGCCGATCCGGCCAATCCGATCATCCTGACGACGGGATACACTTACGACATATACGCTTACAGTCCTCATGTTACGGCGGTGACTTCCGCTACGTCGTCCGCTATTCCGGTAGTCCACGGTTCGGATGTGCTGTGGGCGAAGACCGCAGGCGAAAAGCCTAATGCGGCGACCCATAACGTGGCCTTGACGTTCGAGCATAAAACGGCGCAGGTAGCTTTCCAGATCGTCGCCGACGGAACCAGCAACCCGGATATTACGGGAGCGACGTTGAAGGTGACCGGTTTTTATAAGGACGGGACTTTAGACCTCGCAACAGGGAAGGTGACACCGGGCATGGCCGACAACACGATCGAACTGACGGAGACCGGGAAAGCCGTTTGTTTCCTGCCGGCTGAGGGGCCGATGGAACTGAACGTGACGGTTACGATTCCTGCGGGCCCGAACGCCGGGGTCTATTCGGGAGTCAAGAAAGAGACTTTCCTGCCGGGAAAATCGACTTTGATTACCATTACGGTGATCGACCGGAATTCGGCATTAGGCTTGGAGGCCGGGGTCATTCCGTGGGAAAACGAAATCGGGAATGTCGATGTCAACAATTAGGCGAAAGGGAGTGATAATCAAAGTCAATAGTTTAAATATCAGGTTGATATCATGAAAATATTCATTGTGCTTGCGGGGGTCTTTTTAGCTGTGAGCGGTTGTTCGAAGAAAGACACCCATTTGGGCGAGCAGTCCGAACTGATACTGAGCGGTCGGGTGGCATTCGACGGGAATACGGGCGTGCAGGCTTCGGTGACGAAGGCTGGCGACGTGCAGTTGGATCCACTGCCTGCAACAGACTTGGGCGTTTACGTGCTGACGGCGTCGGGAACGCCGACCGATTTTGCGACCACGGCGTGGAAAAACGAAACGTTCGTTTCCGATGCCGCGGGAAATATTACCGGTGGGAATGTGACTTTGCGGACAGGGACTGCATATGATATATACGCCTATGCTCCCAGGATCGTTGCCGTGGGTGACGCCCATGCAATACCGGTTGCACATGGTACGGATGTATTGTGGGCCAAGACGGGCGGTGTGCTGGCGACGTTGGGAGGTACGAAAGCGAAGCTGGCTTTCCGGCACTGCGGAGCACAGATCGGCTTCCGGCTGAAGGCAAGTGACGGGATGACTGACCTGACACAGGCCAAATTGACCGTCAGCGGTTTTTATAAAACGGGCACACTGGATGCGGAAACCGGGATTGTAACCGTGGCAGACCCTACGCAGGTTCTTACGGATGCCAGCGGTGAGAGGATCAATATATTGGTGAGTGGGGCTGCGATGCCCATAATACTTACCGTTACGGATGTTCCGGAGCGGTCGGATCCGTTTACAGGGAGTTTTTCACCTGTATTACAGCCGGGTAAATCGTACTTGTACGATGTGACGGTCAATATGAACGGAGCGACCATCGGTTTTGAAGGAAAGGTGGTGGATTGGGTAGATATTGATTCTTCGGATCCGTTGCCTGCCAATTAGGGAGTTTGAGTAACATACATTTGGAGAATAAGCCTTTCTTTCCGGTATAAGGAAAAGAGAGGCTTCTTTTTTATCCTGTTTTGTGACTTTTCTGACACCGAATCTTTTAGATACGGAAGAAAATACCTTTTGTTATGTATGACTGTCCTGCTTTTCATGGGACAGAATGGCTCGTAGATGGTAAAAAAGTCGGCAGTCTGGATTGTCGCCACCGGCAGCAGAACCGTTTGCGGGTGGATATTCCGAAAGCTCCGGTTAAATTGGAGATCCTGGTCGAAAATGTGGGGCGTGTCAACTACGGGTCGGATATTCTGAACAA
>CAZAPI010000003.1:11610-31660 GCA_964486945.1 uncultured Rikenella sp.
AGATCCTGGTCGAAAATGTGGGGCGTGTCAACTACGGGTCGGATATTCTGAACAACCGCAAGGGGATCACGAAAAATGTGACGCTGAACGGCGAGGAGCTGCGTGAATGGACGACCACTCCTCTACCCTTGATAAGGCCGCTGTGGGTAAGTTGAAGTTCTGTAAGAGCGCTCCGACCGTCCGGCCTGTTTTTTCCCGGGGAATATTCGTTATGGACAGCGTAAGCGGTTGCTTTGTGGCCATGCGCGGCTGGCGAAAGGGTGTCGTATGGGGGAACGGCCGATCGCTGTGGGCAAGTACTGGAATATCGGACCGCAGCAGACTGTACCTTCGTATTCGTCAGTGTGATCTTGAAATGGCGAATGTCAGGGAATTTGCAGTGTACGGCAGTTCTTTTTGTTCCAATATAGAACAAGCAGGAACCGAAAAAAACAGGGTGGCGGTCTCACGCAAGTGACCGCCACCCTTGTTGGTATGATGGATGGGAAAACTACTCTTCCTCAGCCGAAATAAAGTGCTTCTGCGCTTTGAGCAGGTTCCTCGATTGGAGTACCATGGTCTTGGTCTCCGTGATAATATCCAGGTAAAGCATGCTGCTGCGTGAGCTCGAAGCGTTGTCCCGCACCCGGTAGATCTGGTTCTTGATCGCTTTGGCCAACGTTTCGAACAGCTGGTCGCGGTGCATCAGCGTTTCGTCCAGTTTGCTGAAATCTTTGGTCTGGAGCATCCGGATGATCTCGTCGTAAATGGCTGAAACCCGCTTGTTGATCTCCTGCAGGTCGGCCAACTGTTCCGGGCTCAGCCCTTCGTGGTTGTTGTCGATATGCTCGAAACTCGGCCGTGTGATATGTACCAGCGCCTTGGCGACCTCGTTCACGTAGTCGGCTACCTGTACGTAATAGTGCCCCGTGTCGATGTTGTTCGCCTCCAGTTTGCGCAGGATCGGCAACAGGCGGTATTTACGTTCGTGGGCCTCTTGGTACATCTGTTCCGCTGCCCGCATGGTCTCTTTCAGTTTGCGGCGGTCTTCGTTGGCAAGCCCGTCCAGCGTGTCGCTGTAAAGCTTGGTCATCGTCTGCATGGCGTTGCAGATCTCCTGCGTCGATTCGTCGATAATATTCAGTTCCTTGTCGTCCGCCTTGTAATAGGCCTCGCGGGCTGCCGCTTTTTTCTGCCGGCGTGAGAAGAGTACTTTGCTTTGGAACAGGATGAAGGCGCAGACCGCTGCCAGTACGAAAATGGAGATATTGCCGCCGTACATCAGAACCATCCCCACGATGAATGCCACCGTAAATGCCACTGCTGCGGTCAGGAACCAGCCCGATATAACGGTCAGCACGCCTGTTATGCGGTATACAGCACTCTCGCGTCCCCACGCCCGGTCGGCCAGCGACGAACCCATCGCCACCATAAAGGTCACGTAGGTGGTCGAGAGCGGCAGCCGCAGCGATGTCGCCGATGCGATCAGGATAGAGGCCACGGAGAGATTGACGGTCGCGCGGATCAGGTCGAACGGGGCTTTTTCTTCGGTTTCGATCACCGCCATCGGTTCGAAACGCCGTTCGATAAAGCGCTGTACTCGTTCCGGCACGTATTTCGCGAATTTCTTATTGAAATTGACCGTACCGCGCACAATCGCGCGCGAGAGCGAAGTGGAGCCGAACCGCTCTACTCCGTCGTCCTGCCGGGCCAGGTTGATCTCGGTATCCGACACGGACCGTGCTTTTTTCGACAACCAGATGGTCGTGACCATGACCAGCCCTCCGACAAAAAGGATCAGCGGGTTGGCCGGCACTGCCCCTGCGAGGGCCGACATTTTCAGGGTCGAGACATCCACTCCTGCTGCTGCCGCGGTCGAAGCGATGTGGTAGGAGTCGAATCCTGCCACGAACACCCCGATGAAGTTCACCAGGTCATTTCCGGCGAAGGCTAGTGCCAGCGAAAGCGTTCCCGCCAGCACGGTCAACCGGAGGATATTCAGCCGCAACAGGTACTGCACCAAGGCCATCAGGATGGTCCAGCCGATAAAACAGTAGACCAGCAGCTGAAAAGTATGGGCATCCATCCACTCCATTACCTCGTGAGGCATGACCGCTGTGTCTTTCAGCCCCTTGAAGATGGCGAAATACGAAATGGCGGTCAAAGCGATGCCGCACCACAGCGGGCCGATGTAGCGGAACGATTTCTGGTAGTGGAATGAGAAGATCACGCGGGTCACGTACATCACCACGGTACCGGTAATGAATGCGATGATCACGGATGTCAATATCCCCGATATAATCCCCAATGCCTTACCGGAATTGATGTATATGGGCAGTTCCGCCATACTCCCGCCTGCATTCCAGATTTTTACGAGCGCCACGGCTACGGCCGATCCCAGCAGTTCGAATACGAGGGATACGGTGGTGGAGGTGGGCAGGCCGAACGTGTTGAACATATCCAGCAGGATCACGTCGGTGAACATGACCGCCAGGAAGATCATCATCATTTCGTGGAAGTAGAAGTTCTCGGGATAAAAAACCCCCCGGCGTGCCACTTCCATCATACCGCTGGAAAAAATGGAGCCGAGGAGGATACCTGCCGATGCTACGAGGAGAATGACATACCGCGGGGCAGCTTTGGAGCCGAGGGCGGAGTTGAGAAAGTTGACGGCGTCGTTCGAAACTCCCACGATCAGGTCGGAGACTGCCAGCGCCATAAGAATTACAACGACAACCAGATAGATATTGTCCATAGGGTGTTGGTTATGATTTCGGTGTCAGGAGCATTCGTAAAAATGCTGTGCGAAAGTACCGAATTAATCTCGATTTAACAATATCTCAGCTCCTCGCCGGGCGCTTCCTGTCGGTCGTTACAGCTGGGTAAGGGCTTGGCGGATAATGGCTTCTGCGGTGAGCGAGGGATTCTCGCCGTAGATCGATTTAACGATTTTTTCACATGCCGATTTCGGGTAGCCGAGGATGGTCAGCGCCGATACGGCCTCTTCGATATTCTCGGTCATTTCGGCGAAGATGCCGGGGGCCGATTCGGAGATGGCCGCCACGTTCAGCACTTTGTTTTTGAGGTCGACGATGGCCCGCTCGGCGGTCTTGGCGCCGATTCCCTTGACGCTTTTCAGCGCCCCTACGTTCCCCGTTGCGATGATCTGCACCATATCCTCCACCCCGTAAGACGAGAGCATGATCCGGGCGGTGTTGGCCCCGATCCCGGAGACGGAGATCAGCAGGCGAAACAGCTCGCGTTCTTTCTGCTGATGGAAACCGAAGAATATCTGGGCATCTTCGCGCTGGATATGATGGATATAGAGGGTCGTTTCGGTCAGGCTGCCGAGCGCCGTAAAGGTTTGCAGCGATATTTGCAGCATATAGCCGATGCCGCCCGCCTCGATCACGGCGTAGGTGGGGGTCAGCTCGGCGATCCTACCTTTGATATATTCGTACATGGTGTGCGGATTTTTTAATTTCGAACCGGATACAAAGGTAATTTTTTCCTCCCGATTTCGGGAACGGGGGCGGCGGATGGAATATTTTTGCCATATTTGTAGAACATAAACTGCGCCTCGACGATCCAAGCATGCTTGATTGCGCCCGGTTTGTATTATATTTGTATCCAGATTCGGAAACTCAACATTTTAACGAAAATATGAACAGAACTAAACTCAACATCGTATCTTTTGCGGCTGTGGCTGCTATGGGGCTCACCTTGTTCGGTTGTGGGAGCAAAGCGACTTCCGCTGCGGATGGGGCGAATGCGGCGGATTCTGCGAAAACGGCTGCGGCTGCTGCCAATATCGAATATAACGGCCAGATCGTCTATGTACAGATCGACTCGCTGATGCGTGGCTACGGGATGGCGATCGACCTGCAGGCGGCTTTCGTTTCGAAGAGCGACAAAGCGCAGAACGAGCTGACGGCTAAGGGGCGGAGCCTCGAACGTGAGATGCGCGACTACCAGGAGAAGGTCCAGAAAGGGCTGATCACTCGGTTCCAGGCACAGGACATCGAAACGGGGCTCCAGAGAAAACAGCAGTCGGTGCTGGAGTACCGCGACCGGATGATGCAGGAACTGGGTGAGGAAGAGGCCGTAATGATGAACAGGATCAGCGATGCGATCATGCAGTACGTTAAGAAGTACAATGCGGAGAAGAAATACAGCATGATCATCAGCACGCAGGGGGCCAATACGGTGCTGATCGCCGATCCGTCGCTTAATATCACGGACGACTTACTCAAGGGGTTGAATGAGGAGTACCGTTTGCAGCAGGACTCCATCAAAGCGAAGAAGTAGCCGATTTATTTACGGTGCATTGTGCCGGGTGCTTTTCAGGATGAAAAGCACTCGGCTTTTTTATGGCGACCTGATTTTAGAATGACCCGGCGGCCCACCAGGTGGAGATTAGTTCGTAGAGGATGTAAAAGCAGAGCAGCAGTTTCAGTCCGGTGCCGAGCAGGAAGCCCACGAAAGTATCCATAGCTGCCATGAGGGCTTCCCCACCCGATTTCTTGGCATACCAAAGCTCGCCGAGAAATGCGCCCAGGAGCATTCCCAACAGCATTCCGACCGGCGTAAAGATCAGGCCGGCAACCATTCCGATAATCGATCCCCATGTGGCGGCTTTGCTTCCGCCGCTCCTTTTGACGATCAGTGGCGGCAGGAAATAGTCGGCCAGAAAAACGACCAGTGTCACGCTGGCCATTATCCACATGAACGTGTCACTGAACGGTGTGTAGCCGCTCCACCGCCCCAGCCAGAGGCTCAGGTAGGCCAACGGTACCCCCGGCATGGCCGGGGCTATCGAGCCGACCATGCCGAGCAGCAGGATGAGAAATGCGGAAATAAAGAGAAAAGTATCCATAAGTCCGGAAATAAAAAGGCCGGGTCCCCGTTGGGGAGCCCGGCTGCAAATTACGAAAAATGTCTTGCGGAAAGAAGACTACACCAATCCGGAGAAGCCCATAAAGGCCATGGCCAGAATTCCTGCTACGATCAACGCAATCGGTACCCCTTTGAAAGCTTTCGGCACGTCGGTGATTTCCAATTTTTCGCGCAGCCCGGCGAACAGTACCAGTGCCAAAGTGAACCCTAAAGCGGTCGACGTCGAGAATACCACGCTCTGGGCCAAGTTAAACTCTTTCTGTACCAGCAGGATCGCCACCCCCAACACCGCGCAGTTCGTGGTGATCAGAGGCAAAAAGATTCCCAGTGCCTGATAAAGCGCCGGGCTGACCTTTTTGAGCACGATTTCCACCATCTGCACCAACGCCGCGATAACGAGGATAAAGACGATAGTCTGCATATACTCAATCCCCAGCGGCACCAGCACGCCGTACTGTAACATATAGACTACCAACGCCGCGATGGTCATCACGAACGTCACCGCGCCGCCCATCCCCAACGAAGTCGACACCCTGTTGGACACTCCCAGAAACGGGCATATCCCTAAGAATTGCGCCAGTACGATGTTATTGACGAAGATCGCACTGATTATGATCACGAAATATTCCATATGTTTCTCTCTAAATCAAAGGGTTACCGCAGTTTGGCGGTGAATTTGTTGAACAATACCAAGAGGTATCCCAAGGCGATGAATGCTCCCGGGGCCAATACGAAGATCAATATTCCATCCATCCCCGCCGGCAGGAATTTGGCTCCGAAAATAGATCCCGAGCCCAGTACCTCCCGCACGATTCCCAGCAGGGTCAACGAGCAGGTAAAGCCGAGGCCGATTCCCAGTCCGTCGAGCATCGAGGCGAAAGGCCCGTGTTTCGAGGCAAACGCCTCTGCGCGGCCGAGGATGATGCAGTTCACCACAATCAGCGGAATGAATACTCCCAGCGTATTGTACAGGTCCGGCACGTAAGCCTGCATAACGAGCTGTACTACAGTTACGAACGAGGCGATGATGACGATGAAACTCGGTATCCGCACTTTGGCCGGAATCACGTTCTTGACCAGCGACACCACGATATTGGACATAATCAGTACGAACATCGTGGCGATCCCCATGCTCATCCCGTTAATGGCCGAGGTAGTTGTTCCCAGCGTCGGGCACATACCCAGCAGGAGTACGAATGTGGGGTTTTCCTTGATTAACCCCTTGGTTATGAGTTGCAGTTTTGTCATGATGGTTATTCTCCTCCTTTCTGCGAATGAGTATGCGCATCTTGGTCGTTATGCGTTGCTGTCGCACCCGAAGTCGCCTCGACTTTCGTGTCGTTCTGCACTGCCAGCAACACGTTGTACGCCCGTGCCACGGCATCGGTGAAGGCTCGCGACGAAATGGTGGAAGCCGTGATCGCGTCCACGTCGCCGCCGTCTTTCTTTACGGCGAGCTTGAACGACGCCGGGTTCTTCCCTTCGAACTGCACGGCGAAATTCGATTTGGTTTTCTGGATCTTATCTCCCAGACCCGGCGTTTCGTTGTGCGAAATGACCGAAATGTCCTTGATGGTCCCGTCCGGCAGGAAACCGACCATCAGCGAGATATTGCCGCCGAAACCTTTCTTGGAGAATGTCTCGATAGCGTATCCCACCGTTTCGCCCGCTTTGGTGGCCGGGTATATTTTTACCGTTTCACCGTCGGTCTCTTTTTCGAAGGCCTCAGCCGAAGGCACATTGTCGAATTCCGGCATCACCTGTGCGATGGCGGAGTTGACTTTTTGGACCTGTGCCGCTTCGATCGGCTCTTTGGTCAGCAGGTAGATCCCGCCGACCGCCGCGCTGGCGACCAAAGTAATGGTCCCCAATACGACGACCATATTCCTGAGTGAACTTTGCATGGCCATATCTCTTACTTCTTTTTAGGGCTGCGGCCGCCGAAGCGGCTGGGTTTCACATACATATTGATAAGCGGTACCGTCGCGTTCATAATCAGGATGGCGAACGAAATCCCCTCGGGATACGCTCCCCATAC
The DNA here is from genome assembly GCA_964486945.1 of uncultured Rikenella sp. Lineage (GTDB taxonomy): Bacteria > Bacteroidota > Bacteroidia > Bacteroidales > Rikenellaceae > Rikenella. The sequence goes on from CAZAPI010000003.1 coordinate 18,524, forward strand.
GCGGATCAGGATGGTGATCACCCCGATCCCGATGGCGTAGATCACCTGTCCGGCTTTGCTCATCGGCGAAGTCACGTAGTCAGTCGCCATATAGATGGCTCCCAGCATGGCTCCCCCGGCGAAGAGGTGGAACAGCGGATTCATGTATTGCTCCGGGTTTGCCAGCCAAAGGATGGCTGCAAAAACTCCCATACTTCCCAATACGAATACCGGAATACGCCAGGTAATGACGCGGCGAATCAACAAATAGATCCCCCCGATCAGCAAGGCCAGCGCCCCGATTTCCCCCATCGAGCCGTCCTTAAAACCGAGGAGCATCCCGCCCAAGTCGATGTTAGGCGTAATTTCGGTGACAGGCGTTCCCGTTTTCAGTGCCTCTTTTACGAAAGCCAGCGGCGTTGCGCCTGTAATGGCATCCACCCCCGCGGTGTCCGGGAACATGGTCATCTGCACAGGGAATGAAATCAGCAAAAACACGCGTCCCACCAAAGCCGGGTTGAACAGGTTGCGTCCCAGTCCCCCGAACGACATTTTGCCGACCCCGATGGCGATCAGCGAGCCGAGGATAATGAGCCACGGCGAGATGGTCGCCGGCAGGTTAAATGCCAGCAACGTCCCGGTCACTACCGCAGACCAGTCGCCCAAAGTGGAGGCTCGCCGCAACATGAACCGGTCGATCAGCCACTCGAACAGCATACAGGAAAGTATCGCTATCCCTGTGACCCATACGGCGCTCAGGCCATAGATAAATACCGAAAATGCGAAAGCCGGAACCAGGGCGATTACAACGTCGCGCATGATCCGGGGTGTAGAGAAATCCCCGTGCAGGTGAGGCGATGGGGCTACTATTCTATTGCTCATGGTATGGAATTACTTTATTTGGCTTGTCGTGCCCGGATGAGTTTCATTGTTTCGGCTTTTCCCAGGCGAATGTAGTCCAGCAAAGGCAGGTTCGACGGGCAGGTGAACGAGCAGCAGCCGCATTCGATGCAGTCTGCCGTGCGTTCTTTTTCCAGCCGGTCGTACAGCCTCAGCTTCGACAGTTTGGAGATGAGATAGGGTTCCAGACCCATCGGGCAGGCCTCCACGCATTTGGCGCACTGGATGCACGGCATTTCGGCCTTGCGTACCGACTCCTTGTCGTTCAGCAAGAGTACTCCTGAAGTTCCTTTGGTTACCGGCGCGTCGATATTGGCCATCGCCCGGCCCATCATCGGCCCCCCGTTGATGACTTTGCCCGTGTCTGCCGGCATTCCGCCGCAGGCTTCGATCAGGGTATTGATCGGTGTTCCGATGCGCACCAATAAATTGGATGGCGCTGACAGCGATTTCCCGGTCACGGTCACCACTCTGTCCACGATCGGCCGGTTTTTCTGTACTGCCTGATACACGGCGTAGGTCGTACCCACGTTCTGCACCACAGCCCCAACGTCGATCGGTAGCGCTCCGCTCGGCACTTCACGTTTGGTAATGGCCGCGATCAACTGTTTCTCTCCCCCCTGCGGATATTGCATTTTCAGAGCCACCACCTCGATCCCTTCATACTTGTTGGCCGAAATAAGGTTCTTAAGATGGGTAATAGCTTCCGGTTTGTTGTTTTCGATACCGATATAACACTTCGCTACTCCCAATGCCCGCATCAGGATCTGGCAGCCCACCAAAAGTTCTTCTGCGTGCTCCAGCATCAGGCGATAGTCCGCCGTCAGGTATGGTTCGCACTCCACACCGTTTATAATCAGCATTTCCGCTGTTTTTCCCGGAGGTACGCTCAATTTCACCTGCGTCGGAAAGGTTGCGCCCCCCAGCCCTACAACGCCCGCCGCTGCGATCCGGGCGATAATCTCTTTCGGTTCCAGCGTGCACTCGCGTACCAGCGTTTCCGATCTGTCGATCGAAGGGTTCCACTCGTCCCCCTCTACCGCTATGGTCACCGCCGGTTTGCGCAGATTTCCTCCGTCGAGGGCGAGGTCCACGCTCGTCACCGTTCCGGAAACGGACGAATGAATATTGGCTGACACGAATCCCGTTGCTGTCCCGATCACGTCCCCGACAAGCACTTTGTCGCCTTTCTGCACGGTCGCCGTCGCCGGGGCGCCGATATGCTGTCCCAACGGAATAACGACCGTTTGCGGTACGTCGAATACGCGGATGGCCGCGTCTTTGCTGATCTTATAGTCGTGCGGGTGAACCCCGCCCAGTCTGAAAGTCTTAAGCATTTTGTTCTCCTCCTTCCGCTACGATTATGGTCTCCTGTATCGGTGCGGCTTCCGCAGCAACGGGTTCGACCGCCGGTTGTGCGGGTGTCTCCGTTTCCGGCTTGCGGGCCGGGAAGCCCACCTCCACGATAGCCCCTGTCGGGCAGACGGCTACGCATTTGCGGCACAGGCGGCATTTCGCCGGGTCGATATACGCTAAATTATTTTCTAAGGTAATGGCTCCGAACGGGCAGGTTTTCACGCATTTGCCGCAGCCGATGCAGCCCTCCGAGCAGGCTTTGCGCGTAATCGCCCCCTTGTCCTTGTTGACGCAGTTGACATACACCCGCCGTCCCTTGACGCCTTTTTTCCGAAGCTCGATGATGTTTTTCGGACAGGCCTTGACGCACGCCCCGCAGGCCGTACATTTCTCTTCGTCCACCTCCGGCAGCCCGGTTTCCGGGTTCATATGGATTGCATCGAAATTACAAACCCGCGTACAGTCGCCGTTCCCCAGGCAGCCGAACGTACAGCCCGTCTCGCCGCCGTAAAGCGAAGCCTCGACAGCGCAGGAGTGCGCACCGTCGAACGTATTGGTCCGTGTCCGGCTGCAGAACGTGCCTCCGCAGCGTACCACTGCCACGGTCGGTTCTTTTTCCGCTACTGTTTTGCCGAGATACTGCGCAACGGCGTTCATTGTCGCCGTGCCGCCTACCGGGCAGTAGAGCGATGAAATATCGTCGTTCTTGACCAAAGCCTCGGCCATCCCCCGGCAGCCCGGAAAACCGCAGCCGCCGCAGTTGGCACCGGGCAGCATGGCCTCGACCTCGTCGATTCGCGGGTCTTCGTAGACCTTGAACTTCTGCGCGACGAAGTAGAGCACGACGGCCGATATAAGGCCCAGCCCCACCAGTATCGCGATGGTGTAAATCAGCGTTTCGTTCATTATTATATGATTTCTTTTTCGATTTCGATGGTTAGTTCGCGATTGATGCGTCCCCGGAGTAGGCGGATGATCAGGAAATACAGCCCCAATATACCTAAGGTCGTCATCGCGGCGATAATGTCCTTGACCTGCATCGCCTGGAATGTCAGCAGGGCCGCCACGATCAGGAATACCGGCACGAGGTAGGCGATCACCACCGCCTTGAGGCCCGAAGAACGGCGCATGACTAAAGTGACCTGTTCCCCGACGCGGTATCCCTGCCCGTCGTTGACCAGGGTCATCCGTTTGCCCTGCCCTCCCCCGTCGCTGCATACGCTCTTGGCTTTGCAGGCCGCGCACGCTTCCGGGCGGCACACTTCGACCTCGATCTCCGAAGCGTCGGCACGGATGACCGTGGCGCTCTGGCGAATGGTTCCTTTATATCGAGTCATATCTGAAGAGGCGGTTCGGGTTACGGCCACAAAAGTAGCAATTTTTTCGGGAATTGTACCCCTCTGTGTCCATGTTGCGCAAGTGTCGGAATTTGGTAGGTTTTCGTGCTTCGTTTTCGGTAATAATGCGTAACTTTACCCGTTCCGAACAGGGATATGAACTTCAGTTTTTACTATAATGAACAGAGAGTGTGACTTTTTGGTGATCGGTTCCGGCATCGCGGGGCTGAGTTATGCTTTGAAGGTGGCCGAACACGGGCGGGTGATTCTGGTGACCAAAAGCCGTCTGGACGACACCAATACATACCACGCGCAGGGCGGTATCGCCAGCGTGACGTACGAACCGGACGATTTCGAGCAGCATATCGAGGACACGATGGTCTGCGGATCGCAAAAGAATAACCGGGAGGTTGTGGAACTCGTGGTGCGCAACGCGCCCGTGCAGATCAGGCAGCTGATCGAATGGGGCGTCGATTTCGACCGTACGACTGACGGAGACAAATATGAGCTGGCACGCGAGGGGGGACATACGCAGTACCGTATCCTGCACCATAAGGATTATACCGGGGCCGAGATCGAGAATCGGCTGGTCGACCGGGTGCGCGAGCATCCGAATATCGAGATACTGGAGCGCCATTTCGCGGTAGACCTGCTGACCCAGCACCATCTGGGGAAACTGGTCAAGCGATCTATACCCGGAACGGAGTGCTATGGGGCGTACGTGCTGGAACTCGACAGCAAGGATGTTTTTACCGTGCGGGCCAAGGTGACGGTGCTGGCCACAGGCGGGACGGGAAATGTCTACCACACGACGACCAACCCGGCGGGGGCTACGGGTGACGGCATTGCACTGGTACACCGGGCCAAAGGGATTATCGAGAACATGGAGTTCATCCAGTTCCACCCTACTTCGCTGTATAATCCGGGCGAGCGGCCGTCGTTCCTGATCTCGGAGGCGATCCGTGGGTTCGGGGCTATCCTGCGGACGCAGGATGGCCGGGAGTTCATGCAGAAGTACCACCCGATGGGGTCCCTGGCTCCGCGCGATGTGGTGGCGCGGTGCATCGACCACGAGCTGAAAACACGTGGGGAGGACTACGTCTATCTGGATGTGACGCACAAGGATCCGGAGCTGACGCGCGACCATTTCCCGAATATCAACAAGAAATGTCTTTCGATCGGGATCGACATTACGAAAGATTTCATTCCGGTGGTTCCGGCGGCGCACTATTGCTGCGGCGGCGTGAAGGTGGATATGAACGGAGAGACTTCCATCAAACGATTGTATGCTATCGGCGAGACGGCCTCGACGGGGCTGCACGGGGCGAACCGTCTGGCTTCCAATTCGCTGATCGAGGCGGTGGTCTATGCGGAACAGGCGGCGCGGCACTCGTTGTCGGTGATAGGCGGCCTGACTTGGCAGGAGGGGCTGCCGGACTGGGACTACAAGGGGACTTCGCATCCGGAGGAGATGGTGCTGATCACGCAGAGCCTCAAAGAGGTGCAGCAGATCATGTCGAATTACGTGGGGATTGTGCGATCGAATATCCGGTTGGAGCGGGCCATGCACCGCTTGCAGATCATCTACGAGGAGACGGAGCATCTCTACAAGCGTTCGACGCTGTCCAAGAACTTGTGCGAACTGCGGAACATGATTGCGGTGGGATACCTGATCATCAAGCAGGCGCAGCAGATGAAGGAAAGCGTGGGGCTGCACTTCTCGCTGGACTATCCGATGCTGTCGCAGTTCTGATCTGCCGGCTTCCGTTCCGTAGAGGATATGCGGAGTGCGCTGGAAAAAGTGCTCGGTTCGGAAAGCCTGCGCAACGAAATGGCGGCAAAAGGGCGGAAATACGCCCTGAACTTCCGCGAAGAGGTCTTGTTTCCCGCTTTATGGAACGTTTACGAACGGACACTCGGGCAGCTTTAGCCGATGATCGTGGCGACGACCTGCCGTCCGGAAGCCCGGTTGCGGAATTCGCATAAATAGATGCCCTGCCAGGTGCCCAGGTTCAGTCGCCCGTCAGCGGGCAGGCCGCAGGTGCCGTCAGTCACTCGATACGGGAGGCTTTTCAGTCTCGAGGGGTATTACGGGGTATTGGCAGTGTGTTTGCAGCACCCTTCGCGGGCTGCGGGTTTTGTCCGGACGAAATAATATACGGGGCTGTTTCGGATTTATTTCGAAACAGCCCCGTATCGTTAGGAAGCAAGGGGTATAAGCCGGGTTCTGTACTTTTCCCGGAGGCATTCGCGAATGCGCTTACCCGGACGAAAAGCCTCTGCCATTTATCCAGCCCGGCGGTTGCCCGCCGGATCATCAGCAACCTACCCCCCGACTCGGACGGGCCGTCCTTCAGAAGCACGCACGAAAATCTTTTTCCTGCGCATTTCAGCATCGGTGTACATGGTCTTGCAACCCGCAGTCCGTACGGCTGCCGGCATTGCTGTCGGCACCGGTGGGCTCTTACCCCACCTTTTCACCCTTGCCTGGCCGGTTTCACGAAAGAAACGCGCGGCTTCGGCGGTCGTTCTCTGTTACGGATGCACGAGCTTACGCCCGTCTGGCAGTTTCACCAGTGCGGCGCCCTGCGTTGCCCGGACTTTCCTCCCCTTCCGGTTCACCGCAAGCGGTGCCGGAAGCAGCGGCAGAGCCCCCTTGCTTGTTATTCGGTCTTGTTTTTTGTTCTCGGGCCACCCCCGGAGCGGGCTGGCCCGGGCGATACTGCGTATCGCGAGTTCTGTCTATTTATTTGCGTTTTCTCACGACCGGCCGGTTTGTAGCACCCCGTCCCGTCCTAAAGTCCGCAGGCGGCGACCAGGTCTTTGTCCGCTCGATATTCCATTGTCGCGGATTCTTATTTAAGGAATATCATAAGGGCCCCGTAACCGTATTCTGCGAATGAAGCGTCCTGGTACCGGAGTTTCGGATAGTTTCGTTTCAGCAGTTTTTCAATCTCGTAACGCAGTTTGCCTTTCCCCACTCCATGGATAAAGACCATCCGTTTCAGGGGTGCGGAACTTCCGCGTTTGACCGCCCCCTCCAAAGCCACGGTAAACCGGGCCAGCTGGGCCTGTAATATTTCGCCCGGTGTAAGATTTTCCGTTGAGTCGAGGATCGCGTCGGCGTGCAGATCGACCACCTCTTCGTCTTTGGTAGATCGCTTGTGCGGGATAGGATTGGCTTTCGGTGCAGGCGTGGGAATAACCGGCGCGGCAGTGTCGGCGAGTTCGTCCGAGGATGCCAGCGTGAATTCCAAGGCCGGGGCGTCGAAATAGTCGTTGTCGGTGAAGTTGGAAGCCCGCACGAATTTCAGCGGGTGCAATTCCAGGTCGAATGCTTCCACGGCCTGCGGCACGAATGCCGTGGGCTTGTAAGGTAAAAGGCTGATATGCAGTGTCGAGATTTCTGCCAGTTCGGTCCGGCGGTAGAGCTTGATCTTCTGTTTGGAATCGGCGGCCAGCGTCCCGCTGTCGATCGTGCGCACGAAATCGCCGCGCTGCTCGCGCCGGGCGATGTTGTAAAATAAGGTGTAGCTGCTGTCGTTCACCAGCCACGCTTCCAGATCGGCCGTTTCAGCCGGCTTGTCGCTGTCGGGAGCCGGAACAAAGAGGAGCTTGACCAGATAGTCGGTCACCTCCCAGGGCGCTTTTTCGATCGGGGCCGGGGTGCGGTCGACCTGTTCTGCCGCAGTTTTAGCGTATGATTTCCGGAGTTTGCCGAGGTCTATCGGTTCGTCGTCCTCGTAATCGTCGGCCAGCGATACGCGGCCGTAATTATTGAGTCCCCGCACTGTGGCCTTTTGTTTTTTTTGCGAGCCGTCGGCACCTGTTCCCGCACGGCTCCCGGAAGGTTTCGGGTCGGAAGGGCCGATGCTGACAATGGCCGCATTTTCGGCCTCGATCTCCACCTCGACTATATCGCTGATGAGTGCCGGGATCTCGAAACCGTCCTCCACCTCGACGTAGGCCATGCTTCCTTTGATGGAACGCACGATACCCACGCCGGTGTCGGAAACGAATTTCACCCGGCTGCCTGCTTTAATCATATATTATCTCTAAATTTGTACAAATTTAACGGTTTTTGATGGATAAGGCAATAGATATTTCGGAATTCGACTACCCGCTGCCGGACGAGCGTATCGCCCGGTTTCCGCTTCAGGACCGGGCTGGGTCCAAACTTTTGCTGTATCGTGACGGGACGATTGGCGAGAGCGTGTTCCGGAATGTGACGGAGTATTTGCCTGCGGGGGCGCTGGTGGTGTTCAACAATACGAAGGTGATCCGGGCGCGGCTGCTGTTCCATAAAGCGACCGGGGCCCGGATCGAGGTTTTTTGTCTCGAACCGCACGAACCGGCCGATTACGAGCGGGCTTTTGCAGTGGCCGGAATGTGCGAGTGGCATTGTATCGTGGGCAATTCCAAAAAGTGGAAAGAGGGGGCGCTGGCGATTGAATATGACGGCGGTACGCTCTCGGCCGAACGTGTGACCGATCGGCCGGCAGGGGATATTATTCGCTTCCGTTGGAGTTCGGGGCATACGTTCGGGCAGCTTTTGGAACTGTTGGGGCGCACGCCGATTCCGCCCTACCTGTGCCGCGAAAGCGAGGAGATCGACACGGTGCGTTACCAGACGGTCTATTCCAAATGGGAAGGCTCGGTGGCGGCTCCGACGGCCGGACTCCACTTTACGCCGGAAATTATTGCTTCGCTGCCTTTGTGCGGTTTCGATACGGCCGAAGTGACGCTTCATGTCGGGGCGGGGACATTTTTGCCGGTCAAGGAGAAGGATGCGCGGAATCACCGTATGCACACGGAGTTTTTCCAGGTGGATCTGGCGACGCTCGACAAGTTGGCAACCGCCGTAAAATCGGGGATTATTGCGGTGGGGACTACCTCGGTGCGGACATTAGAATCTCTGGCGGTGCTGGGCGAGCGGGTTATCCTGCACGGCGAAGCCGAACCGGAGCGCGTTGTCGGGCAGTGGGAGGTGTATGATAACGGAGCGACGGCGGCGAATGCCGCTGCGCCGCTGGCGGCACTGGCCGGGTGGATGCGTTCCCGGAAGATGACGCAGCTGCATGCAGCGACCGAGATTATGATTACACCGGGTTACCGTTGGCGGACGGTGCGGGGCTTGATTACTAATTTCCACCAGCCGCAAAGCACGCTCCTTCTGTTGATCTCGGCCCTTGTCGGGGAGCGGTGGAGGGATATTTATTCATACGCTTTGGGGCACGGCTTCCGTTTCCTGAGTTACGGCGACTCGTCGTTGCTGCTGCCTTAAACCGGACGGCGGGATGCCTGCCGCCGCCACCGGGCGAGGCCGCTTGGCAGCCTTGGCGGAGGACCGGTGGTTCTGCGGGCCGCATGAACGATAAATTTACGAACGGAATATGCCCGATACTAATCATACTAATCGATTCCTGCCTACCTCGGTCAAGGAGGTTGCGGCGCGTGGTTGGGAGGAGCTGGATGTGATCCTCTTCACCGGGGATGCCTATATCGACCATCCCGCGTTCGGCGCGGCGGTGATCGGGCGGCTGCTGGAGGCCGAAGGGTACCGGGTGGCGATCGTGCCGCAGCCGAACTGGCGGGACGACTTGCGGGATTTTAAAAAATTGGGGAAGCCGCGCCTCTTTTTCGGGGTGACGGCGGGGGCGCTGGACTCGATGGTGAACCATTATACGGCTACGCGGCGGCTGCGGTCGGACGATGCCTACACGCCGGGCGGCCGGGCCGGACAAAGGCCCGACTACCCTACTGTCGTTTACACGCAAATCCTGAAACGGCTCTATCCGGGCGTTCCCGTGATCGTCGGGGGGATCGAGGCATCGCTCCGGCGGCTGACGCATTACGACTATTGGCAGGAGCGGCTGCGGCCGTCGTTTCTGGTCGAGAGCGGGGCCGATCTGCTGACGTACGGGATGGGCGACCGGGTGATCGTCGAGGTGGCCAAGACGCTGCATAATGGATTCAACCTGAAACGGTTGTCTCGGTTGAGGCAGGTGGCCTATCTCGCCGATACGGCGCCGGAGGGGGCGTTGGTTTTGCATTCGTATGAGGAGTGCGTGAAATGTCCGGAGAAATTCGGCGAGAATTTCACAAAGATCGAAACCGAGTCGAATCGGGTCGAGGCTTCGGTGATGGCCGAAAAGACGGGGGATAAGTATGTGGTGGTGAATCCGCCGTATCCGTACCTGACGGAGGCGGAGATCGACCGGAGTTTCGACTTGCAGTACACGCGGCTGCCGCATCCGCGATATAACGGCAAGGGGCCGATCAGCGCTTACGAGATGATCAAGCACTCGGTGAATATGCACCGGGGCTGTTTCGGGGGATGCAGTTTCTGCACCATTTCGGCCCACCAGGGAAAATTCATCTCGTCGCGGAGCGAGGGGTCGATTTTGCGGGAGGTGGAACGAATCACGCAAATGGCTGATTTCAAGGGTAATTTGTCGGACATCGGCGGCCCGTCGGCCAATATGTACCGGATGGGTGGGAAGAACAGGGCTGTGTGCGCCAAGTGCAGCCGGCCGTCTTGCATATTCCCGAAAGTTTGTCCAAATTTGGACAATGACCACCGGCCGCTCCTGGAACTGTACCGGAAAATACGGAATATCAAGGGTATAAAGCACGCCTATATCGGAAGCGGGATCCGGTACGATATGTTCGACGATTCACCGTACCTGGACGAGGTGGTGAAGTACCATACCAGCGGGCGGCTCAAGGTGGCGCCGGAGCATACTTCGGACAAGGTATTGAATTTAATGCGAAAGCCGTCGTTCTCGCTGTTCGAGGGGCTGAATAAGCGGTTCCGCGGGATTTGCGAGCGCGAGGGACTGCCGTACCAGTTGATACCCTATTTCATATCGAGCCATCCGGGGTGTACCGAGGGCGATATGAAAGAACTGGCGGAGATCACCAAGCGGCTTAACTTCCGGTTGGAGCAGGTGCAGGACCTGACGCCGACGCCGATGACGCTCAGCTCGGTGATGTTCTGCACGGGCATGAACCCGTATACGGGGGAAAAGTTATATGTGGCTCGCACGCGCGAGGAAAAGGAACAGCAGAAAGCGCACTTTTTCTGGTACAAGAAACCCGGCAGGACTTCTCTCGGGCGTGGTGTGCAGGCCAAACAACAGAAACGACACGAAAGACCATGGCAGAATACAAACAAGACCCGGAAGCCAAAAAGATAGCGACCCGGCGCAAGACTACGGAATCGATCTCGGCGGTCAGCCAACAGATGGGGGTGATGCCGCCGCAGGCCGTCGAGCTTGAAGAGGCGGTATTGGGGGCTTTGATGCTGGAAAAGCATGCGATCCTGGGTATTCAGGAGATACTGGTGCCGGAATCGTTCTACCGCGAGGCGCACCAGATCATCTACCAGGCGATTCTCGACCTTTCGGCGCGGATCGAGCCGATCGACCTCTATACCGTGGGGCAGCAACTCCAGAAGAAAGGACAGTTGGCGATGGTCGGCGGGCCGGCCTACCTGGCGGAGCTGACGCAGAAAGTCGGATCGGCGGCGCACCTGGAGTTCCACGCCAAGATTGTGGCGCAGAAATATGTACAGCGGCAGTTGATCTCGGCTTCGACCGAGATACAGAAGCAGTCGTTCGACGACTCGATGGACGTCGAGGAGCTGATCAACCAGGCGGAGCAGGCGATTTTCGTGATCGCCGAGGGGAATATCCGGCGTGATGTGCAGAGTGCCCGCGACATTGTAAGCAAGGCGATTCAGAAGATCGAGGAGGCATCGCAGAAGCCGGACGGCCTGAGCGGGATTCCGAGCGGCTTTGTCGATCTGGACCGTTTGACGCTGGGGTGGCAGCCGTCCGACCTGGTGATCATCGCGGCGCGGCCGGCAATGGGTAAAACGGCGTTCGTGCTGACCATGGCCCGAAATATTTCGGTGGACTACCAGAAAGCCGTGGCGGTGTTCTCTCTGGAAATGAGCGCTGTGCAGCTGATGACGCGTCTGATTATCGGGGAGTCGGGCCTCGACTCGCACAATATCAAGAACGGGCGGCTTTCGCCGGACGAATGGAAACACCTCGAAACGTCGATCAAGCCGCTGGCGGCGGCCCAAATGTTCATCGACGACACCCCTGCCCTCTCGATCTACGAATTCCGTTCGAAGATGCGGCGGCTCAAGGCGCAGCACAATATCGAACTGGTGATTATCGACTACCTCCAGCTGATGACGGTCGGGACGACGGACAACCGGGGCAACCGCGAGCAAGAGGTGGCCCAGATTTCGCGAACGCTCAAGGCGATCGCCAAGGAGTTGGACGTACCGATATTGGCCTTGTCGCAGTTGAGCCGTAATGTCGAGGCGCGCGGGGGTACCAAGCGGCCGCAGCTGTCGGACCTTCGTGAGTCGGGGGCTATCGAGCAGGATGCCGATATCGTGGCGTTCATCCACCGGCCGGAGTATTACGGCATGACGATGGACGAGGACGGACAACCGACCCAGGGACTGGCGGAAATTATCGTTGCAAAGCACCGTAACGGGGCGGTGGACACGATCAAGCTACGGTTCCGCAGCGAACAGGCTAAGTTTGTGGATTGGGACGATACGGGCTTCGGCGGGATCGTTTCGGGGGATGCGGGCGGATACAGCACCATCGTTTCCAGCGGTTTCGACAGCGATTTCGACGCTTCGGGGCGCGTGGTCACCGATGGCGGCGTGCAGGGGCCGTTCGGGCCGGTCGGTGGTGGACCCGGCGGGTTCGAGGGCGAACCGCCGTTTTAATTTCGTGTTTTCATAGAGCGTATCGAAGACCCTCTCCCGCCCGAACTCTCCCGCCTCCCTTTGTTCCGGCGAGATTTCGTTATCCGCCTTTCGCACGAACCACTGCTCCTCGATTTCGAAAATTCCCGCCCGTCGCTTTTTCGTTTCCGGCAGCGGCGGATTGGCAAAGTTTTTGATTACCTTTGCGACAGGAGAAAGCTCTGCGTTTGCTGCATTTCCCGCAATCGGTGCGGGGTGATTGTCCAGAAACTCAAGGGCTTTTTCTTTGTTTATATATGTGGCGTATCCTTGTTCGAACCAGTTCAACACGGAATTGTCCGCCTTGCCGAATACAGAGGAAACAACATTGAGATTGGCATCCGGTCCGCTTCCGAGGTCTATCGTTACAAGGACACTGCCGTTTTTTGTTCTTAGTTCTGTCAAAATGGCTCTGTTCCCTTGTCTGTCCTTGTTCCGAAACACCGCTATCGGGTCCGCCACCGCTTCCGGCAGGTTTCGTAGCTCCTCCAGCGCAAAGCCGTGCTTCTTCATCTTTTTGACAACCTTGTTCCCGTGCAGTTTGATCGGCCTGTCCCCGACCCCCGCCGACCGTAAGACCACCGACGGACTACCTAACCACAGGACCGTGCTGTCGGCATTTTCCGGTGTCAGCTGTTCCAGCCGTCTGTTGAACGCCCCGTTTACCGTTTTCAAGTCCTGCTCCTCGTTTTCTCGCACCTGCCTGTCCGCTCCCACTGCCGGACGCGTGTCACCCTGCAGCTGCGGGTTCTGCTCCGCCAGGCGCAGCAGGAACTGCCGCGCCACATT
>CAZAPI010000004.1:0-5491 GCA_964486945.1 uncultured Rikenella sp.
TGGTCGCTGACCCTGATCGGTATGACCGCCCAGATCGGGACATTTCCGCTGGTCATGTACCATTTCGGACAACTGCAAATCGCCGGTTTATTGCTGAATCCGCTGCTCTGGTTCACCGTTCCCCTCATTATCGGCGGGTCGCTGCTCTATCTGGCCAGCGATTGGCAGTGGGTATTCGAAGGAACGCACCGGATCGCCGACTGGCAGAACGCCATTATCGGCTGGACGGGCAGTCACCCGTGGATCGCAGCGACCGGAATAAAGATGTCGTGGTGGAGTTGCGCCGTGATCTACCTGATAATCCTCGGCCTGATCGTATGGATCAACCGCAGCGGCGCTGCTAAGACTCGCTCTTATTTCCGGCATTCGGTGGATGCCCTGGCTTTGGATCGGCGCGAAGCGAAATGATGCGAATCCCCCCACGCGTTCTCCAACGCCACGTTGAATCCCCGTAAATCCATGTCCTGCAACGGTTTGTTATCATACAGCTTGTAACTTCCCCTCACCGCCGCCGGCGTCAGGTTCGGCATCATCACATTCGCCCCGGCTGCAATCCCCAATTCACGGCCCTGCGGATGCAAGGCATGCAGCGCCGTCGTCGAAGCGATATTGATGTCCGGCATCAATAACCGCAGCAAAGCGATCATCCGCAAAGCCAGCTGCAAACGCTCGTCCCGCGTAAACGGGGACGGCACGCCGGACAACGGCGTGCCCGGATGTTCGATATACGGCCCCATGCCGCACATGTCGATATCCGAAGCCTTGAAAAACAACAGATCGTCGGCCAAGTTGCCGACCGTTTGGTACGGCAGGCCGATCATTACTCCCGTCCCCACCTGATACCCCTCCTCTTTCAGGAACCCGAGGCAATCCAGCCGCCTATCCTGACTATGATCCGCCGGATGGATTTTCGCATAGAGTTTCGGCGACGAAGCCTCGATTCGCAACAGATACCGGTGCGCCCCGGCGCGGAACCACCGCCTGTAAACCTCACGTTCCTGCTCGCCCAACGAAAGCGTTATGCCCAACTCATTATTCGACAAGGACTTAATTTTCCGGACCAAAAATTCGATCCGATCCGTAAAAGCAGCATCCGTCCGCTCCCCGGCCTGAATGACCACCGAACCGTAGCCCGACCTCCAGGCATATTCAGCCGCCGCAAGTACCTGGTCATCCGTCAGTTCGTACCTGTCCACCCCGCTATTTCCGCTCCGGATGCCGCAATAGAGGCAATTTTTACAGCAGCGGTTCGACAGCTCGATCAAACCGCGCAGGTACACCTTATCCCCGACCGTCCGGTTCCGCACCTCTACGGCCTCGGCGAACAGCTCCCGATCCGTCGCCGGATCCCCAAACGGCGCACCCAAGATCTTTACCAGCTCCTCCCTGTCCATCATAAAACCGTTTCGTCTACCTGCCCCGCAATCGCCCGATTATCTTCCAAAGACCTGACAAACCGGTCGTTCGTCAGGCTATCCATCCCGATCTCCGTCCCCGACACATAAGCCGGCACCACGTAATACCGTTTTCGTCCCCCTTCGGCCGGCATCCACACCCAATGGGGCAAGCTCTCGACCCGCGGACGTTCCGAAAAGGAGAGCGTCACCCTGACGCTAAGCCCCCCGTCCTCGTACCGGTTCCGTTGATTTGAAACGAAATTCCCCAACGACCAAACCACCCGTTCCGACGTATCGATCGGTTGTGCCACATGGGGATGCGAGCCAATGATCGCATCGATTCCCTGCCTGCGGCACCAGGCCGCCAGCCGCCGCTGCTCCCCGTTCGGCTGTCGTCGGTACTCCTCTCCCCAATGCACGAACAAGACGATATGGGTCGCCGAGTCCCGCCGTGCCGCACGTATCTCCTCCGCCATACGAACCGTATCGATCAAATGCACAACCGCCCCCTTCGGAATCGGAAGACCGTTCGTTCCGTACGTGGCGTTCAACAGAGCAACCCTATAATTATTCTTACTCATTATCAAAGGCTTGCGTACCAATACCGAATCGACATACACCCCGGCATATAACAGCCCCAGCGAGTCCACCGTCCGCACCGTCGTCCGGATTCCCCGCAAGCCCCGGTCGCAGCAATGGTTATTGGCCAGCACCGTCACGTCGACCCCAGCCGCTTTCAATGCCGCAGCCAGCGCTTTCGGCGAGGCGAAACGGGGATAGCCGCTGTATGGCCCATTCTCCGAAATGGTGGTTTCCAGGTTGACGATGGCAAAATCGGCCTGTTCCCAAAACGGTTTAATATACTGGAAACAAGCCTGATAGTCATACGCCCCATCCGATTGCAGGGCCGCGGTCACCTGGGGCAAATGCTGCATCACATCCCCCGAAAAGACCAAAGTCAATTCCGGTTGCACTACAACCGAATCCAGCGCCGCACTCTCCCTCCGCACCCGTTGCGACTCAGAACCGGCACAGCTCCAGCACAATGCGGCCATCAAGAAAACCGGAATTTTAAAAACCATTTCACTAAATTTGTCGATAAAGATACAGCTTTTCAGCCAGCCACCATGCCACCCTACATCGATATACATACCCATCGCCCCGACGCCGACGCGGTCTCCGTCCTGAACGTCCGGCTGCAAAGTCCGTACCCGACTTTGCCGTACGGTGGATTTTTCTCGGCCGGCATCCACCCGTGGGATACGGCCGAAGCGCAGGAGAACTGGCTGAACATCTTAGAATCCAGCCATTCCGGATTGCTGGCGATCGGAGAAACAGGACTCGACCTGCGGCCGGCGTACCCTCCCCATGACACCCAGCAAAAATGGTTCGAACAGCAGGCCGCCATGGCCGATCGGTTAGGCAAACCATTGATTATCCACAACGTACGTGCGACTGACAAGATAATGACCTTGCTCGCAAAGCATCCGACAGTTCCGGCTATCCTCCACGGTTTCACGGGAAGCCCGGAGCTTGCCCGGCAGTGGCTCCAACGGTGTCCCGAAATCCGGTTTTCATTCGGGCCGGCTGTCCTGCATTCCCCGAAGACCCAAGAAGCTTTACGGTGGATCGTTACGGAATGGCCCGCGCATTTTTTCCTGGAGACGGACGACGATCCCGAAATCAAAATCCGCGAAATGTATACCTTTGCCGCCGGACTGACCGATCCGGATATCGGATGGCTAAAGAAACAAATCTCCCTGAATTTCAATACTTTATTTCCACAGATCACCATCTAATGACAACGAATGCACGCGCCTGGTGCGAAAGGACGGAATTATTGCTCGGAGCTGAAAAGGCCGAAAAACTGCGGCAGTCTCACGTTTTGGTCGTCGGTTTGGGAGGCGTCGGAGCCTATGCCGCCGAGATGATCGCCCGCGCCGGTGTCGGGCGCATGACCATCGTGGATGCCGATACGGTCGGCATAAGCAATATCAACCGCCAATTAGTGGCCCTGCACTCCACTGTCGGCCAACCCAAGGCCGGGATATTGGCCGCACGGCTGCGCGACATCAACCCGGATATCCAACTAACAGTCATTGAGGAATATATCAAAGACGAGGCGACCGACAAGCTCCTGGACCGGCAACCGGGATACGACTTCGCCGTCGACGCCATCGACACGCTGGCGCCCAAAGTCAACCTAATCAAAGGGTGCCTCGACCGCCATATACCGCTTGTCAGTTCGATGGGAGCCGGAGCCAAAACCGACCCTACCTTAGTGGAAATCAAGGATATCGGCAAATCGCACCACTGCCCGTTGGCGCATATGCTCCGCAAGCGGCTCCATAAAATCGGGATCCGATCCGGTTTCCCCGTGGTATTCTCCCCCGAAGCAGTCCGGGAAGGGTCGATGATCCTTTGCGAAGAGCAGAATAAGAAATCGAACGTCGGCACCATCTCCTACATGCCCGCAGTTTTCGGGTGCGCGTGCGCTTCCGTAGCCGTGCGCACCCTGTTGGGAGAGATGTAAACGACAGAAAATCAGCGACTGTTGCGCACCAAACAGGCCTCGACCATATCGATCGAAGTGCAATCCTTAAGCAGCACCTTTTTATCCTTATCGAGCAGGTAGAGCGACGGGATCGCCCGCAGATCGTACAACTCCTCTTTGCGCATGGCCAGTTCCGCATCGTAACCGTTGATCCACTCCGGCGGCGTCTCCTGCAAATGCTTGTGCCACGCCGTCAGATCTTCGTCCGGATAGATGGCCACGATCTTCAACTTACCGGTTTTCAATTGGTTGGCGATCACGAACGACTCGTCCATCATCACCCGGAGCTCTTCGCAGGCATGGCAGTCCGGATTGTTGATATAGACCAAAGTGAACGGAGCTTCGACCTCGTACAGGGTGCCGCGTTTCCCGTTAGCCAATACGTAGGTGAAATCCGCCGCCGGCTGCCCGATCCGGTTCTTATTCGCCATTTTCAGCCGGTACCGGGGCCGCACCTTTTCCGTTGAATCGTAAAACGGCGATGCGACAATCGCCTCCAAAAGCGGAATATAAAGTTCATCGTTGCGCAGCGGCGAATTCGGGTCGGACAGCGCATCCGCCAAAGAAGCGTCCATTTGCCGCATAGCGACGCTGTCATCTTTGTAAAAATCGAGCAACGTATCGAGCACATAGCGCGCCGAGTCCAGCGGTACGGCCATCGAAAGGTTCAGGAACGTGCGGAATTTGGCTTCCCGCTGCCACGACGCCTCCGGTTTCGGTTTTTGGTCGGCTCCGGAACAGGCTAATAATAACGCCGAAAGTCCCCAGACGACCGTATTCCTGACAGTCATATTTCATTTATAATAAAACCCGTCCAAATATACACATCAATTTCGAGAAATTCGATAGAGCAGCCTTTTCCGCAACCGACAAAAGCCGCATTTCGGACAGCATACAACCTAAAACAGAATCTTTTATATTATACTATTTAAAGTAAGGCTACGGATTAACCCGTAAAATCCACACACTATCAAGCCGAGGCCGAATTTATCATTATCCGACATTTTCAGATTTACTGTCAGTAAGAACCGCCACAAAAGCCACCTAAACAGCTGCTTAACAAACAAATCCCCCGCCTATATATCGATATATATAGGCGGGGGATTCTAACACGACTATATCTCCCAAAGAGATCCTTTCAGAATGTCAAAATTTTGCCCGTCCTGTGAGCGGAGCGGGGCTGTTTTTCACCTCCCCTCTCTTCCGCCCCCCAACCGCCCCCGTCACTCCCGTACGCGCAGCGGACAGGAAAGCCGTAAGAACGGTGTAGGTTGCGGGACAAGCTGGGTGGTCGCTGAGGTTCCGGTAACTGTGGCAGGCTAAACGAAGCCCCGTTCGCCGCCCCATGTCAGTCGGAGTAGTCCCTCCTCTGCCGGACACCACCCGCCGTTAACAGAGCTTACTGGAGTTCGATCTCACCACCATTCACCTCAGTCCACTCCGTGACTTTACCGGTAAAGGTGATACCCGATTTACCCAGTTTGAGGGTGTACTGGTAGTTTTTACCAGCTTCGAGACCATTAGCCATAGCGGCATCTCC
>CAZAPI010000004.1:5591-17594 GCA_964486945.1 uncultured Rikenella sp.
TATCCGCTTTGACCGGGGTCACATCGACATTGGTCGTCGCACCGAACGAAATCGGCGCCGTAACATCGGGCTGCACCGGAGGCAGCGGCTCGTTTTGTTGTTTGTTACAGCTCACTGCCGCAAATGCGGCGGCAGCAGCCATGATCAGAACTTTTTTCATCATCTGATTTTCAATTATGTACGGTATCACCTGTACTTGTTTCGACCATTAGCCGGGACCAGTCCGTACCATGGCGGAAAGGTCCCGACAGTCCGGCCGTTCGGTCTTCCGAATTACTCAGCAGGAATCTCAGTGCCGGAATTATCTTCCAAAGCCCAGTCGGTGATAGTACCGGTGAACTGCACTTCCGTCTTTTTGATCTTGATCTTGAATTTGTATTCCTTACCAGCCTCGATAGTCGGCAGATAGTTCTGACCGCTGGCAACATTCTCACCGGAAGACGATTTATCGAGACGAGCCTTGAATACTTCTACCTGGCTGCCGCTGCCTTTGGTGATACGGATCACCGCATCTTCGATATTCTCAGCCGGGATCAAGTACCCCACGACATGGGATTTGGTAGAGATAACACCTACACCAGCCTTAAGATCGATCAGGTTCTGGAACTGGTATGCCAGACCGCTGCTGCTACCGTCCAGTTTGATAACCGAACCCTGCTTTACGACGGCGGGAGCAGCTTCGTCTGCTTCTTTCAGATCGAACGTATACCCTTGGTACAGGCCTTTCGCAGCATACAGTTCGATAGCGGTGATATCTTCCACGCTACCGGCAGCCGCATCCATTTCGATATCAAGGCGCAGTTTGGCATTGACATATTTGAATTGCAGGTTTACCGGCTGATTGGAACCGCCATTGGTGGCAGCCTTGTCCGCAGTACTGTAATATGCGTACATCATCGGCCCCGGATAAGCGAGAGCTGCGGTAACCGCCAAAGAGCCCCCGTCCTGTGAGAACAGAGAAGTCTGTTTGGCGAAGTTATTATTGGTTTCTTCCCACGAATAAGTAGAGGTACTCATCGTTTTACCGCTCACGCTGGAAGTCGGGAAATAAGCATAGTAGTTATACGCCTGACCGCCCGGCAGATAGTAGATCTTGTTGTCGTTATCCGTAGCGGTGAACGAAGCGGCATAAGGTGTGGAAGAAGCCACCGACGTCACTTTGTAGGTCTTGTTCTTGTACTGAACGTTGGTATTGGTCGGGAAAGCGTCGCTTTCATCGATCTTCTTACCGTCCAGCACCGCATAGATACCGATTTCGTCACCAATTTCGAAAATGCTCCCTTTCGTAGCATCGACAGTCACTTTCCCGGCAGGCGTAACAGTTGTCGCACCGCTTGAGAAGATCACTTCATTGGGGTCGGGAACATTGGGGTCGGTAGCGAATTCCCGTTTCGAGCAGCTGATCACTGCGAGCGAAGCAGCTGCCAGAAGAAGACTCTTTTTCATAATCATTTTGTTTTGTTTGTTTAACGTGTGTTTTATTTTGTTCTTTATCTGGTCCGGACGATCGGTCTGAGGCCCGGTATTTGTCGTTGTCCGCACTATTCGGCATAGATCGGGGGCACTTCGCCGGCGGCCTGCCACTCTTCGATGGTTCCGCCGATCCCGACCTCGATATTATTCCCAACCGTAATTTTATAGGTATAGGCTTTTCCTGCCTCGAAATTCACGTGATTATCCGCCGTAGGTATCTTGCACAAATAGACTTTCGCTGCCGTTCCCGTGCTCCCGTCGGTCGCGGGGGCGGGCTCTCCGAATGTCAGGCGGATCACCGGATTCTGCGCATTACCGGGGACGATATATCCCTCTGTCTGGCTCGATTCTTTCAGCGGTGCCCGGAACAGGTACGGATCGTTAAGGGTCGCCTGTACATTTCGTCCCCCGTTGGTAGCCACCGAGGTGTAGTCCCCTTGGGTCAGGTCGATCACGCATTCCTGGTATAAACCGTTGTCCGCGAAAAATTCCACCCGGCTCAAAGTATCTCCCATCATCTCCCGGTCATAATCCACATCGACGCCGATTTTCGAAAACACATGCCGGAAAACCAGTCTCACCACGCCGTCTCCCGCTCCTTTCGCTTTCGCGTTGTTGGAGTATATGTACGGAACCACTTTCCCGTTTTGCCGTTGGTCGGCGATATTTCCCAGGTCGATCCGGTAAGTATTCTGGTCGACGATCGCGTATTTCGGAGCCGGCCCCATCGCCGGATAAACCGCATAGAAGTCCAGTTTCGTCGAATTCGTCGTATAGCGTATCTTGTCTGCCTCTGTCTTCGCCGTGAAATTGTTGTTATAGTCCGCCACATAGCGTCTGTCCTTAGCCGGCCCGGTACCTTCTGTATCGTACACTCCGTCGATCGGATTACCTGCCAGCGGCGCAAACACGGCGATCTCGTCCATCGCATCGAAATTGGTTCCCGTCACTTTCGTCCCCGCAGCCCTCGCCGGTTGATAAGCTGCAAAGCGAACGGTTCCGTCGTCGTGCACCTGCTGCTCCGACTTGCACCCCGCCAAAACGGCTGTCGATAAGAATAATATGAGAATCGTCTGCTTCATTTTTCTGTATTTCCTCCTATGCAGGCTCACCGATAATCGGGGTGTCATCGTTATTACCCGGCTCCCACTCCATGATCGTAGCGTCGCCGATCTGCACTTCACCGCCCCCCTTGAGCGTCACATTATAGGTGTACTGCCGTCCGGACTCATAAGTGATATTCTTGGGCTTGGCCACGTAGGTATGCGTCGGGGTCACCACCGTCACAGCCAAATTGAGCACCGTTTCCGGCACTACCGTAGCGTAGGTCGCCGCCACTCCCGGCTTCATGCTTATCGTTCCGTGCACCGAGCTTCCGCCCGTCGTGGTCACGCTCCCGTCGGCGGCATGGAAGTCGCACGCAGTGTGCATCCCGTCCCCCTCCAGCGTCACAGCCGATATCACAGCCACATCCCCGTCGGGCATGGTCAACGAATCGTACTGGATATTGATGATGACCTGTGCCATTACGTATCCGAACTCCAAAGTGACGTAATTGGCCGTCCTGACGATCCGCTGCGCATTGTCGGAATACAGAACGGCATCTTTCGAACCCGCGCTCTGATCCGCAAGATCCAAAGCCAGCACTCCGTCGGCCGTCATCCGGTCCGAATAGGGATAATATCCCTTGAAAGTCAGCGGCGTCCCCGCGTCTGCGGGAAAATACAGCGGCACCAATCCGTCCCTCACCAGCAGTTCCCCCTCAGTCCGGTACACATACGGCAGATTACCTCTGGTATAGTCTCCCGTCCCGAACATCGCCTCGTCCGAAGGATAGGAGAACATCCCGATCACATCCCCGGGCTCGAAATTCTGATCCGTCACTTTGGACACGGCGTCCGCAACTTTCGAAAACTCCTTGCAGCTGAACTGCACCGGGAATTTGTCGTCCAACTGGCCGATCTCGCGCTTATTGCACCCCCACACTCCCGCCAGCAGGAGGATCAATGCAACGGATGATATATGTCTTTTCATGGTCATCTTCCTCCGTATCTGCTATTGCCCTTCGATATCTTCGCTCGACCCCTGTTTCCAAGTCACCACGATGGTAACGAACCCGGCATTCAACTGTACATCCAGATTGGCCTCCACGTTGATATGCAAAACCCCCTCGACGTTTCCGCCCGCCATCTGTTCCGTAATATCCTCGTCCAGCGAGATAGTGCGCCCCGATTCGGTTTCGAATTGCAAGCGGAGGATATTTTTCAGATCCGGATTCTCGTCGGCTTCGTTACCGAAGATCAGCATACTGCCGCCCAAGCTCCCGTCCTCCAGGTATTCCAGCTGGAACGGCGATACCGCCTGACAACCGCTGACAATTTTGCCGGAAGCCAGATCGACCACCGATGCCACATTGTCCAGCGTTCCCCAGACATTGTTGATCTCATCGGTCAGCCCCGTCACCGTAAACTTGAAATTGATCACTTTCACCCGTTGTTCCATCGGGAAAACAACTGTCGAAACCGTATTGCTGTCATCCGTGATCGTCGGATCGCCGACTTTGATTTCCGGCATGCTGTACGAAAAGATCCACCCCGGTTGGCAGATCATCGAATTGCCGTCTGCTTTGGAAACCCGTCCGGCCCAATAGGAAGACGATACCGGTTTTGCCACTATCCGTGTCGTTTCGAACTTGTTGGAGTTCAACACCTCGACGTAATCGGTCACATTGACGCAAATCGCCTTATAGACATCCACATCCAACAGCCCGAGCACCTGTCCCTCTTTCGGAATATCGTATTGCGCATAAAGCGTCCCGTCCTCCCGGAACAAAAAGAGTTTGAGTGTCTGCGGTATCTCGGCATTCTCCATAACTCCCGACCAGTCCAGCTTGACCTGTAACGGCAGCCGGGCAATACGGGTGTAAGGCCGTTTGTTGCACCCGCCGAGCACCAGCGCCCCCGCGACAGCCAGCACGACTGTCAGCAGCGCCGACGCATAACCGTATTTTCCAAGGTTTTTCATTCCTAATATCCTATCGACCAACCCGGATTTACGAACACCGACATAAACCGGTCTTCAAATTTTCGTCATTATTTTCGCCGCAGCGACCCTGTTTTTGTCAGAATACAATCCACACTTCACTTTAACAACAAGAACCTCTTACCTGTTTTTGTGCCCGATCCGGAATATCACCGTCGCGTTCACTTTCGTCGGCCCGATCCACGCTTTGGTCTTCTGTTCCACCCACAGGTTCTTTTTCACAATCGAATTCCACTTGTACACGTCCATTTTGTTGCTCAGGTAGCCCAAGCCTACCCCGAACTCGAACGCCCAGCGCCGCCCCACCGGCAGATAGTACCCGTAACTGATCCCCCCGCCGATCGAGGTCCCCTGGCGTCCTTTCTCGTTCAACTTGATATCGAAGTCGGCATATTGGCCGTATATCCCGAACACATGCCCCGGTTCCGATTTGTCTTCGTTAGTCCAATAACGGAACTCCGGACCGCCCCCTGCCACATAGATTCCCTTGTCACCCGTGTCCGTTTTTTTGTTCCAATAGGTAACTGCCCCTTCCAACAGAATAGAAAAATGCCCCCCTATATAGAACTCGATCCCGCCGTTCGGTGCCAGCATCAGCCAGTACGGAATATTTGTCCGCAAAGAGATCACCTGGTTCACCGGCCCGGTATACCGGTCGCGCACAGCATAGCTCTTCACCCTTTGCTGCCGTCCCATTCCCGGCCGCCATACCGGATAGGGATTGGTTACGATCGCCGCCAGCTGCCGTTCTTTCTGCGCCTCCGAAATCGTGTCCGACATCAGTTCCGTCAGTTCCGGGGTCACATTGAACTGCGCTTCCATCCGCGTCGACGGGCTATACCCTTTCGCAGCATTCAAGTACACGGCAAAATCCACCCGCCGCACCTTATTATATACATCATCCCCCGCCAGCCACGGATCGTCGCTCTCTTCGATCTCCTCGTCCCCGTCCTCTTCCTCGGCAGAGCGTATGTACGACGGTATCCGAACCCCTTCCAACTCATTGTGTTCCAGCGTCCGGACCAGGTAGTCCCTGACCGCAGCGATACGTGCCTCCGCCAATTCGCGACTGCCGATCCGGCTGTCCGTGGGCGACGTATAAGCCGTCAACACAATCGAGTCGATCCGCGAAACCTCCAGCGCCGCCACCCGTTTGGCCAGCGAGTCGAACTGCTGCCGCTGCATCAGGTTAGGCCCATACAGGAACACCAGATCGCTACTTCCCATCACGAAATAGAACTTCAGCCTCTGAGGCTGCGTCAGGCTCACCGTCACCCCGTCGTTCCCGTACCTCCCTGCCGGGTTCTGAGCCTTCAGGTCCGTCGCACAGATCCCAACCACCAGCCCCAGGGCTGCCGTTGCGATCAGGCGTTTCATATTCATTTTATCGAGTCGCTGCATAGATCAATTTTCCGGCGCGGCGGAAAGATTCTTCTTTTTAATTGTTATCGTCCGAAACGACGGCATTTGCCGACATTTTCCTCATCCCTCCGACTCCCCGCAGTTTCAGGTACCTGTACATGCTCCGCTCGTTGCACCGCACGATGTCGCAAATATCCCGCACGGTAAAATCCCCCTGACAATACATCCTCACCGCCAGGTCCAGCTTTTCGGCGTTCATCTTGATCGAACCCTTAGGCCGCCCTCCCGGCATATAACTTTTTTCTCCCGCCGGACGTTTTTCCTTTCCATGCTTCACCGCCAACACCCCCGCAAACCGGTGGATATGCGACAAAAGCACCGTGCTTTCCCCGCCCGTCAACGCCTCCCTGCACTCCTCCAACCAGCTTTCTTCCAGCGACACCAGCACAAACCGCTTGCGCGACCAAACCAGAAACACCTCCAGCAGTTCCTCCACCCCGTGGCAAATATCCTCCAACGAACAAACAACCAATTCATCCTCCTCTTCCAACGATTCCATCACTTCGACAAACCGCTCTTTCACCCTCCCCCGATCTTCCGCCATCTCGATCTCGTCGACACCGTAACTCCTCAGCCTGGCCACCCCCGTACCGGTCCGGTCGACATCATCCGTTATTATGGCAAAACCTCTGGTCATCTCCCTTATTTTATGTCACTTCCACCCGATCCGGCTGCTACGGAGACCCGAACGGCAAGGACACCCCACACGCCACAACGCACTGATTGATCGAAAGCTCCACCTTCCCTGCAAGCACCAGCACCAACCCTTGATCACCCTTTTCACTCTAATATTCTGACAACAAAAATACTGAAAGAAATTCCAATTGCAAATTTTTCGCACATAAAATTCACATGCGATCCGTTGAAATAGCATCGGCAAAAGGCACGAGAAAGCCGGACGGCCGCAAAACGGCTATCGGGAATCTCTGACAACAACAGAAAATTTATTATGACAGAAACGGCTACTCCACCGAACGACGGAGTTCATAGAGCGTCACCTCGGCCGGGGCGCCGATACGCATCGGGAAAAGCACGTATCCGATCCCGTCGTTCACATAGAGCCTCCGGCCGTCCCTGACGTAAAGCCCCGACCACTCCGGATAGAGGAACTCGGCCGGTGAAAAATGAGAGCGCCCCAGGTTCAGCTTCATCTGCATGGCATGGATATGGCCCGACAACGTGAGATCGGGGGCCGCCACCTGCGGGATCGAGTCCCAGATGCTCGGCGTGTGGGCTACCAAAACGGAGAAATGCGAAGTATCCACCCCCTGCATCGCCCGCCCCAGATCGCTCCCCACCTCAACGGCGTGCATCCCATGATGCCGCCCGTTGTGCGGGAAATCGACCCCGGCCACCGCCAGACTGTCACTCCCGCGCCTGAGCCAGACCTTCCCGTTCTGCAAAAGGTTCCACCCCAGCGCATGCTGCACCTGTTTCAGCCGTTCCAGGCTGCGGGCCGCCGCGCCATCGCCGCCGGGAATGTAGATGCCAAGGTCGTGATTCCCCAACACCGACACCACCCCGTCGGGGGCCTGCAAGCGTTTCAGTTCGAGGAACACCTCCGGCGTGATCTCCGAACTCCGGACATTGACCAGATCGCCGCTGTTCACGATCAGGTCAGGCCGGAGCGAACGGATCGTGTCGATCACATCCGCCAGCAGCGTGCCCGACGGAGCCAGATTGCCGATATGCGTGTCCGAAAACTGGACGATCCGGTAGCCGTCGAACGCTTCCGGCACTTTCGGCGAGCTGACCACCACCCGGCTCACCCGTATCGTCGAAACGCCGGACAACGCCCCGCAGACCAGCACGCCGACGGCCAGGGCCGCCAAAATGCCGCCCGTTATCTCGAAAAAACGCCACTTTTTCCCCGATATCCGGCTCAGCAGGTCGTTCACACCCAGAAACAGGGCGAAAAGCGTCTTCGGCACGAACGACAACAAAAGCACCCACATCAGCCACAGCATAGCCTGCGCCGAGCTGCCGTCCCTGCCGTAGCGCAGGCTCACCGCATAAAAAACCACCGGCAGGGCCACGTCCGACAACACCGCCTGCACAACATAGACAACGGATAACCGGCGTTTTTCCGTTCCCCGAAGACAGCGGAACCACACGTAAATATCGCTCGCCAAACTCAGAACAACGATCGCCGCCAGCAAAATAACTATCATAACATCAAATCTATTTCATGGAAAAAGGGTCATAAATATACGTAAATCTACGGGCACTAAACAAAAACGGTTCCATAATATGCCGGTCAGCGAAAAAAGCTATCTTTGTTTTTCAATTCACAGCAATCATGAAACCGACCACTTTTGCGTTTACGATCTTAGGCCTGTTCGCCACGGCCTGCAACTCCGAAAAGGATCCGAAAGGCCCGGGGAACTCCAAATGGATCTCCCGCGTGGTGGAATACCGCCCGGCACCGGGTCAATTCGTCAACACCTCACTGGGCGACATGCATGCCGCTGCCGGAATCGTCGGCGGCAAAAACGGCTGCCTTTCGCTGGGAGGGTTCGGCGGCTACGTGGTCTTCGAATTCGACCATGACGTGCAGAACATCGGCGGCACCGACTTCGTGATCTTCGGCAACGCCTTCGACGGCAACTCCGAGCCCGGCATCGTGGAGGTCAGCCCCGACGGCACACACTGGTACCGGCTCACAGGCTCGGAAGACGAGACTCCCGGAACCGTTGCCGGTTATACGGTCACTTATTCCCAACCCGCCCAAACAGCAGCAGCGGAGGCTGTATCGTGGACCGACAACCACGGCGGGAGCGGCGAGGTGAGTACCGTCACGTTCCACCGGCAGAGCTACTGGCCGCTTTTCCTGGCAGACGATCCGACCGCACTGGTTTTCAGCGGCATCCGCCTGCCGGACAACTCATCGTGGAACGAGCAGGACCAGAAATTCGTCCAGACCGCTTTCGCGTGGGGATATGCCGACAACTGGTCGGCGGATTACAACGATACGGTCGGAAACGACCCGGATACCCGGGGAAGCAATAAGTTCGACATAGCCAACGCGGTAGATGCGGACGGGAACCCGGCCGACCTGACCGCCATCCGGCAAGTGAAAGTCTATACGGCCCTGAACCAAATGGTCGGCGGGGGCGTAGGCGAAACATCGACGGAAGTCTGCGGCGCGCTCTCCCTCTCGGCTGATCTGTAAGCGTTTTCCGGAGAAATACCGGCAGACCTTTCCGGTTTCTATTTCGGAGCCGGAAAGAATGCCGTCCGGACTGCGCCGCAGAACGACGCATTACGGCAAGATAACAAGAAGACCCTTTTCGATCCCTGTCCGGCAGGCTGGCGAGTGCCGCGAAGCGGCGGCGAGGTCGCTCAAGCGGAACATAATCCTCGGCGTTATTTCAGCCCATGGAACGGGACCGTCAGCGGGCCTACGGCATGACAAACCTATGGAACAGCAGGTTACGACGGTAACGGAACCTGTCGGCATCCTGCCGCTGGTGGCCGAAATCAGCACGCCGGTATGTCATCCTGGTCTGGCTATCGGTGCCATAATCGACCTACGACGATCATCACACGTTACCGGATTTTGCGCAGTATCGCCAGCATGGTGGGATACCGGAGGTGATTTTAACTACTCGGCGATACCGTCCGCTACGTACGGGAGTGACAGGGATACGGAAAGGGGCGCCCGTACAGACGGCCGCCCCTTGGATCCCAAACCCCGAAAAACCGGATTATATCGCCACAATATAAAGTTTATTCGCCGGCAAGTCCGGGACAAACAAATACCCGTCCGAAATGCAGATGTCCGCCGGCCCCTGCAACTCCACGCCCAAATCCAGGATCGTCACCGCGTTTTTCTTATCCGGCGACAGGTCGATGTATCCCACCTCCGCACGTCCCTCCGCATTTTTCCAGTTGCTGAAATAGAGTTTCGAGCCGTCCGGCGACACCGCCACCCCGTCGTACTGCCCGTAGCGCGCCCCCAGCAGATTGACAGGCTTCGCCCCCGGCGTGGCCATGTCGATGGCATAGATGACATTCTGTTCGCCCGGCTGTTCGTTCGGATCGTACGAAGCGACGAACAGCGTCCCCTCGTGTTCCGCCAGCCCATTGGCCCCCGGAATGTCGGCCACCTTTCGCGGTTTGGGTCGCTGCGCGCTCCACACCGCGTCGCAGTCCTTCACATCCAGCGCATAGAGGTGTCCCGTATTGGTCACGGACACCAGCAGGAAATCCCCCAGCGCCACAATGTCGTTCAAGAACGACTCCCCCTCAGGGAAAGCGATCTTCACCGGCCGCAACTCCGGCCGCTTCATATCATATACCGCCACGCAACCCACATCCGCGACAAAGAGGCACCCGTCTTTGACCGCCATCCCCTTCGGCGCATTGAGCACACCCGAAGCCGGGAAAAGCACCTTGTTCTCCTTGTCCAGCAGGACGATATACCCTTTCCCCTCCTTATTAAGCGGGTCGAGCGTATCAGTCCCGAAATTGGAGAGCAGTATCCCCCCGTTCTTCAACGGGAGCGTCCCCTCGTTGAACCGGATATGTTCCGCCACGATATAGACCTCCGCCCCCTTCGGCACGGGCACCGCATCCCGGGCCGAAACTGTACCCGCCACGGACAAGGCCGAAAGCATCGCGGCGAAAAAAGAAATCGGTTTCATTGTTTTTTCTTTCACAATACTTGCAGTAAAGATAATTAATTTTCTTTAAATTTGTCAACATATAGAACCATTACACTACACAAACGCACAACGAACCTTATGAACCCAAACATCAAAATCGTTTCGGCTGACGAGGCTGTAAAGGTCGTCAAAAGCGGCGACCATATCCATCTGAGCTCGGTGGCCAGCGCGCCGCAGTGCCTGATCAAGGCCCTTTGCGCGCGCGGCGACCGCGGCGAACTGAAGGACGTGCATATCCACCACCTGCATACCGAAGGGTCGGCACCGTATGCGGATGCCAAATATGAGGGCATTTTCCAGTCGGCGCAATTCTTCGTGGGCGGCAACCTGCGCCGCGCAACCCAGGAGGGATACGCCGACTATATTCCGGTGTTCCTGAGCGAAACGCAGAAACTCTACCGTTGCGGCGCACTCCCGATCAACGTGGCGATGATCCAGGTATCGCCGCCGGACAAACATGGCTATGTGTCGCTGGGGACTTCGGTGGACGCAACGCTCGCCGCAGTGGAGTTGGCCGACACCGTGATCGCCGTGATTAACAAACACGTACCGAGGGCTTTCGGCCAGGCGATGATCCGCATGTCCGAGATCGACATCTGGTGCGAGGACGACACCCCGCTGATCGAGGCGCAGTTCACCGAGCCGAACAAGATCGAAACGGCGATCGGCAAGCACTGCGCGGAACTGATCGAAGACGGAGCCTGCCTCCAGATGGGGATCGGTGCCATCCCGAACGCGGTGCTGGCCCAACTGAAAAACCACAAGAACCTCGGCATCCACACCGAAATGTTCGCCGACGGCGTACTGCCGCTGGTGGAATCGGGCGTCATCAACGGAAAAAACAAAGTGACGGATCCGGGCAAGATGGTCTCCACCTTCCTGATGGGATCGCAGAAAGTCTACGACTTCATCGACGACAACCCGGGCGTACTGATGATGGACGTGGGATACACCAACGACCCGTATATCATTTCAAAAAACCCGAACTTCACGGCAATCAACTCGGCCCTGCAGATAGACATCACCGGTCAGGTCTGCGCCGACTCGATCGGGACCAGACACTATTCGGGCGTCGGCGGGCAGATCGACTTTATCTACGGTTCGTCGCTCTCGAAAAACGGCAAGGCGATCGTGGCCATGCCCTCGACCACCAACAAAGGGATCAGCAAGATCGCCCCGATGCTCAATCCGGGGGCCGGGGTGGTCACTACCCGCGCGCACATGCACTGGTTCGTGACGGAACACGGCGCTGTCAACCTGTACGGACGGACATTGCAGGAGCGGGCGCGGCTGTTGATCAGCGTGGCAGCTCCGGAGCATCGCGAAGAGCTGGACCGGGCGGCATTCGAACGTTTCGGACCGCACCACACTTATATTAAGATGACCTGCGGGAAGTAAA
>CAZAPI010000004.1:17694-29557 GCA_964486945.1 uncultured Rikenella sp.
TTCGAACGTTTCGGACCGCACCACACTTATATTAAGATGACCTGCGGGAAGTAAAGCCCTCCGGCATATCTGTTCAGGCCTCCTTTCTCTCTGTAGGAAAGAGGCCTTTTCGTTTCCTCCGTTTCCCCGTCACTCCCGTACGCAGCAGCCAGGATAGCCGCGGGCACGGGAATGCGACTCGAAATTACGCCTCCACTCTTTGCTGTAAACGAAAAGGCATCCGGCGACGGACATGTCGTTGCTGATCGTGGTGGTGCGACAAGAACCGGATCCCGATCGAAAATTTCCGCTCGTGTAATAGCGGCGAGGGATCAGCGGGCACCAACCATCCCCGCCGTTCGATTCCGGGAGTGTATCCATCGCGCCGCCGTCGTTTCGCTCCAGGAACTGTTATCCGCCGTGAAAAAGCCCCACGGATTACGTCCGTTCGCCACTTCACCGCTCAGCGGCCCCCACCAGCCCGCCGAGCAGGGGTTGCTTCGGCAGTACCGCCCGGCATCCGATCCGGGCTGTATATATCTCAAGTCCGAAACGGTCCGGTCGCCGGCCCCGAAACAGAAGCCGGAGAAAATCTGTAACCGTCCCCGTCCTCAACAAAAAAGGCGCGCTTTCTCCCGCAAAGGAGAAAGCGCGCCCGCAAATAGTAACGGCGACAGCCTACCAGCCCAGGATATAGGCGAACATCAGCGGCGCCACGATCGTAGCATCGGATTCCACGATAAACTTCGGCGTATCGACATCCAGCTTGCCCCAGGTAATCTTCTCGTTCGGCACCGCCCCCGAGTACGACCCGTAGGAAGTCGTCGAGTCCGAGATCTGGCAGAAGTAAGCCCAGAACGGAGTCTCCTCCCAGCCCAGATCCTGGTACATCATCGGCACGCAGCAGATCGGGAAGTCGCCCGAGATACCGCCCGCGATCTGGAAAAAGCCCACGCCCTTGCCGCCGCTGTTCTTTTTATACCAGTCGCACAGGAACATCATCGTTTCGATCCCGCCTTTGACCGTCGAGGCCTTCATCTCGCCCTTGATGACATACGACGTGAAAATATTGCCCATCGTGGAGTCCTCCCAGCCCGGCACGATGATCGGCAGGTTCTTCTCGCACGCGGCCAGCATCCAGCTGTTCTTCGGGTCGATCTCGTAATACTGCTCCAGCTCCCCGCTGCGGATCAGCTTATACATGAATTCGTAGGGCAGGTAGCGCTCCCCCTTGGCGTCGGCATCTTTCCAAATCTTCTCCATGTGCCCCTGCAGGCGGCGGAAAGCCTCCTCTTCCGGGATACAGGTATCCGTCACGCGGTTCAGGTGGTTGTCCAGCAACTCGCGCTCCTGCGCCGGCGTCAGGTCGCGGTAATGCGGCACCCGTTTGTAGTGCGAGTGGGCTACCAGGTTCATCAGGTCCTCCTCCAGGTTGGCCCCCGTGCAGGTGATGATCTGCACCTTGTCCTGGCGGATCATTTCGGCCAGCGAGATGCCCAGTTCGGCCGTGGACATCGCCCCCCCAAGGGTGATCATCATCTTGCCCCCGGCATTCATGTGCTCTTCGTATGCCTTGGCCGCATCCACCAGCGCTGCGGCGTTGAAGTGGCGGTAATTGTGTGTAATGAACTGTGAAATCGGTCCTTTGCTCATTTTTAACAGAATTTATGTTGTAATACCGGGGACGAAGGTACGAATTAATTACCGGAATATACCTTGTGAAATTAGGGTGGAAAACAGTACCTTTGTTAGCACCAAAAAGCCATAGAAACATGTGGAGCAACCTGCTGTGGGTGGGGCTCGGCGGCTTCGCCGGGTCCGTATTGCGTTACGGCGTGGGGGTAGGAGTCGCCGCGCTGGTTTCCCTGCGGAGCGGCGGAATGCGTTTTCCCGTCGCTACACTGGCCGTCAACGTGGCAGGGTCACTGCTGATCGGAATGCTCCTGCGGTATGCGGAACAGGGATCGGCACAGCACTTACTGGGTGCGGTGGGGTTCTGCGGAGGATTCACCACCTTCTCCGCTTTTTCGCTCGAAAGCGTGCGGCTCATCCGCGACGGACACCATACCCTCGCTTTGACTTATATCGGGGTGAGCCTTGTGCTCTGCCTCGGAGCGGCTTTCTTAGGAATGACAATAAAAACCACCAGATAATGGAACTTTTAGACAAAATCAGAGAACAGGCGCGGTCGGCCAAACAGCGGATCGTGCTACCGGAAGGCAACGAAGAACGCACCATGCGTGCGGCCAATGAGATCGTGGAACAAGGGATCGCCGACATCACCCTGATCGGCAACCCACAGGAACTCAAGGGACTGGCAGACGACTGGGGGCTCGAACATGTGATTAACGGGGATATCCATATCGTCGACCCGGCCAACCATCCGAAAAAAGAGGCTTACGTAGACCTGATGCTCCAGATCCGCGCCTCGAAAGGCTTGACGCGGGAAGAGGCGGAACGGCTTATACTCAATCCGTTGTACCTCTCCGTGATGATGATCAAGGCCGGCGACGCCGACGGCGAGGTAGCCGGAGCCGGAAATGCGACGGGGGATGTGCTCCGGCCGGCATTCCAGTATGTCAAGACCAAACCGGGGATCTCGGTAGTGTCGGGGGCTTTCATTATGCTCCTGAAAGACAAGCACTACGGCGAGAACGGGATGATGATCTTCGCCGACTGCGCCGTACATCCGAATCCGACGGCTCCGGAACTGGCGCAAATCGCCGTGGAGACGGGAAAAACGACGCGGACCATCGCAGGCATGGAGCCGCGCATCGCCATGCTCAGCTTTTCGACCAAAGGGTCGGCCAAACACGAAATGGTCGACAAAGTGGTCGAAGCCACGAAACTGGCGCAGGAGATGGCACCGGACATGAAGATCGACGGAGAATTGCAGGCCGATGCAGCCATCGTGCCGGGCGTGGGGGCCAAGAAGGCACCGGGATCGAAGATCGCCGGACGGGCCAACGTGCTGGTTTTCCCGACCCTCGAAGTGGGGAACATCGCCTACAAGCTGGTGCAGCGCTTAGCAGATGCCGAGGCGATCGGGCCGATCCTCCAGGGGATGGCGGCGCCGATCAACGACCTCTCGCGCGGCTGCTCGGTGAGCGACATCGTCAATCTGGTGGCCATCACGGCCTGCCAGGCACAGGCTGAACGCAAATAATACCTGATTTCTTAATCGTTCGATTCATTTTGCACTGTGCAATACGAGACAGTCGTTCTTTGTTTCGGTTTTCAGCGGCGGAAGGGCATCAGCCCGGAGCCGCAGTCCAAAACGATTCCAGTCCGAGAGCGAGTAACTCAGCCCCTGTGGCAACGGACGGGTCGGACGGTACCACCGGGCACCCCCTCCAGCCGAAAGTTTGCATCGCCTTAACGGGAGATCCGCAATCTTATAGATAACTACAGCCTCTCGGCACGGACACGCGCATCGGGCATCCGCCCCAAACGGCCTCTCTTTCCAAAGAAAGAACAGCACCAAACGACACAGACACTAACAATCGAACAAATAAAAAACAATAATGATCATTCTTGTACTGAACTGCGGCAGTTCGTCCATCAAATACCAATTGATCCGGATGACCAGCCAGACGGAACACAAACTGCTGGCTAAGGGCCTCGTGGAACGCATCGGCCTGACCGACGGAATCCTGACCCACAAACCCACCGGGAAACCCAAATACGAATTCGTACAGAGCATTCCCGACCACTCGGTCGGGATCAACCTGATCCTCGACGCCCTGACCGACGAGCACCACGGCGTGATCCAGAGCCTGAGCGAAATATCGGCTGCCGGGCACCGCGTGACGCACGGCGGGGAGTACTTCTCCGACAGCGCCATCGTCAACCCGACCGTCAAACAGCAGATCGAAAGCTGCTTCAAGCTCGCACCGCTGCACAACCCCGCCAACCTCAAAGGGATCCTGTCCATCGAGCGGCTGTTGCCGACCATTCCGCAGGTGGCAGTATTCGACACCTCGTTCCACCAGACCATGCCGCGGGAATCGTACCTCTACGCCATCCCGTACAAATACTACGAAGAAGACCGCATCCGCCGGTACGGGTTCCACGGGACCAGCCACAAATACGTGGCACAGAAAGCCTGCCAGATGACCGGACTGAACTTCGAACACTCCAAGATCATCACCTGCCACATCGGCAACGGGGCTTCCATCACGGCCATCAAAAACGGGAAATCGTTCGACACCTCGATGGGCTTCACCACCGTGGACGGCCTGATGATGGGCACCCGCAGCGGGGAGATCGACCCGGGCGTGCTGCTCGAAATCATGGACAAAGAGGGGCTGAATACCCAGAAAGCGACCGACCTGATCAACAAACAGTCCGGACTGCTGGGAGTGAGCGGCATCTCGTCCGACTGGCGCGACGTGCGCGAAGCGGCCGAAAACGGTAACGACCGGGCCAAACTGGCACTGGATATGTACATGTTCCGGATCAAACGGTTCGTCGGAGCCTATATGGCGGAACTGGAAGGGACCGACATGATCGTTTTTACGGGCGGTATCGCCGAGAATGTCGCCAAGTTGCGATATACCGTTTGCAAAGGGTTGGAAAGCATGGGCATTTACCTGGACAACCAGGCCAACGACAAGGCTTACGGCGAAGATGCCATTATCTCCGCGCCGAACTCCACGGTCAAGGTCGTGGTGGCCACGACCAACGAGGAGCTGGTCATCGCCTCGGACACTTTCCGCCTGCTGCGCAAACGTCCGGAACAGCAATAATATACCGTACGTACTTTAAATTAGTAAGGGGTGTGGTTTCATTGAAACCACACCCCTTAAACATGTGCTTACTCCCACTCGATCGTTGCCGGCGGTTTCGACGAAATATCGTACACTACCCGGTTGATTCCCCGCACCTTATTGATAATATCGTTCGACACCTTCGCCAGCAATTCGTACGGCAAATGGACCCAGTCCGCCGTCATCCCGTCCGTCGACGCCACCGCCCGCAACGCCACACACGACTCGTACGTCCGTTCGTCGCCCATCACCCCCACGCTCTGCACCGGCAGCAACATAACGCCCGCCTGCCAGACCTTGTCATACCAGCCCCACTCCCGAAGAGCGTTGATGAAGATCGCATCCGCCTCCTGCAAGATACGCACCTTCTCTTTGGTCACCTCGCCGAGGATACGGATCCCCAAGCCCGGCCCCGGGAACGGATGCCTCCCCAGGAGCAAATCCGACAGGCCCAACTCCCGCCCGATCCGACGCACCTCGTCCTTAAAAAGGAGCCTAAGCGGTTCCACAATTTTGAGGTTCATCTTCTCCGGCAGGCCGCCCACATTGTGGTGCGACTTAATCGTGACGCTCGGCCCGTTCACCGACACCGACTCGATCACGTCCGGATAGATCGTCCCTTGCGCCAGCCACTTCACCTCCTTCAGTTTCTGCGCCTCCTCGTCGAACACCTCGATAAAATCGCGCCCGATGATCTTGCGTTTCTGCTCCGGATCGGTCACCCCTTTGAGGTCAGCCAGGAACTTGTCCCCGGCATCCACCCCGATCACATTCAGCCCCATATGCTGGTAAGAATCCAACACCGAGCTGAACTCATCCTTCCGCAAGAGCCCCATATCCACGAAGATACAAGTCAGGTTCTTCCCAATAGCCTTGTGCAGCAGCACCGCCGCCACCGACGAGTCCACCCCGCCCGAAAGGCCCAGCACCACTTTATCCTCTCCAAGGCGTTGCCGCAGCTCCGCCACCGTCGATTCGATATACGAAGCCGGCGTCCAGTCCTGACGACAGCCGCAAATATCGACCACAAAATGCTTCAGCAGCTTGATCCCCTCCGTCGAGTGGTACACTTCCGGGTGGAACTGAATTCCCCAGGTATCCTCGCCCGCGATATGGAATGCAGCCACCCGCACATCCTCCGTGCTGGCAATGATCTCGCAGCCCGTCGGCTCTTTCACGATCGTGTCGCCGTGCGACATCCACACCTGCGTCGGATCAGCAAGTTCCCGGATCAGAACATTCCCTGCCTGAACTTTGGAGAGCATCGCCCGGCCATACTCCCGGCTATTGCTCGGCGCCACCTCGCCGCCGAAATGGTGTGCTAGGTACTGCGCCCCGTAGCAGACCCCCAGCAACGGCAGCTTGCCTTTAATGCCCGACAGGTCGATCTGCGGCGCCTCCTTGTCCCGTACCGAGAAAGGGCTGCCCGACAAGATCACCCCTTTGACCGAAGCATCGATCGCCGGATAGTGGTTGAACGGATGTATCTCGCAATAGACATTCAGCTCGCGCACGCGCCGCGCAATCAGTTGCGTGTACTGTGACCCGAAGTCGAGTATCAGAATTTTTTCCTGCATACAAAGTTTTTTAAGATTCCACAAATTTACACCATTCGGCGGAAATAACATCACCTCGGCGGACTAAATCGACTCGATTTTCAAGGAGTGGTCTTTCTCCAGCGCAAGGACAAGCCCGTCACGCCCCAGCACCGTGTCCGGGAACTCCGACCTGGCTTCCGCCAGCAGCGGTTCCAGCTCCTTGTACCGCGACGAATAGTGGCCCAGCAACAAATGCCGCACCCCTGCTTTGACTGCAATACGAGCCGCCTGCAAAGCGGTCGTATGGCCCGTTTTCACCGCCAACGCGCGTTCAGCATGCATATACGTCGCCTCATGGTAAAGCAGGTCCACCCCCTGAACCAGCGTCGCCACCTTTCCCGATGCCGTGGTGTCGCTGCAAAAGGCATAGCTCCGCGGCTCATACGCCCGATAAGTCGCCTCCTCCACCGTCAGCGGCATACCATTCGCCAAAGTGGTGGATTCCCCCCGTTTCAGCGCCGCCACCTGCAAAGGGTCCAGACCATACCCTTCGACCAAATACCGGTGCACGTTCAAGCCCGGTTCCCGCTCCCGGAACAGATAGCCGCAGCACGGCACCCGATGCCTCAAAGGTATGGTAGTCACCGTCATCGCCCGGTTCGACCACACCTCTGCCACATCACGTGCATCCACTTCCCTGATCTCCAACGGATACGGCAGTTCGATCTGGAAAAAGGCGAAATGGCTCCTCAGCATATCCCCGAACGGTTTCGGCGCCACGATCTCAAGCGCCCGCTGCCGCCCCATCATCGCCATTGTCGAGAGCAAGCCGAAAATCCCGTAGGTATGATCCCCGTGCAGATGGCTGACAAAGATCACATTGAGTTTCAGCGGATTGATCCCATACCGCGACAATTGATACTGGGTTCCCTCGCCGCAGTCGATCAAAAAAAACTGCTCATGTACGTTCAGTACATGAGCAGTATGGTGCCTGGAAGGCGTCGGACGAGCCGAGCTGCATCCCAGTATGGTAACCTGAAAGGTCATTAGTTTTTCCCTTCCAGCTGCGCTTTGAGTTCGGCCAGCCCCGAGATATCACCCAAGGTGGTCTTCTCCATCGACGAAGAGAGTTTCTTCACCGCATCCTGCGTCGAAGCCTCTTTCACAACATCTTCCTTGACCTTAGCCTCTTCGAAAGTGCGGGTGTGCGAGAGGATGATCTTGCGGTTGTTCTTACCGAACTCCAGCACGCGGAATTCGAGCGTCTCTCCATTCTTGGCCGTCGTCCCGTCAGCCTTGACCAAGCCGCGGCCCGGCACGAAACCTTCCCCGCCTTCATTGAGAGTCACTACTGCGCCCTTGTCGTTCACTTCGGTAATGGTACCGGTGTGGATCGAATCCGGTTTGTAGATGGTTTCGTAAACATCCCACGGATTTTCCTCCAGTTGCTTATGCCCCAGGCTCAGGCGGCGGTTTTCCTTATCGATTTCCAGCACCTGCACGTCGATCGTAGCGTCGATCTGGGTGAATTCCGACGGGTGTTTGATCTTTTTGGTCCAGCTCAGGTCGCTGATGTGGATCAGGCCGTCGACTCCCTCTTCCAGCTCGACGAACACGCCGAAGTTGGTGAAGTTACGCACCCGTGCCGTGTGGCGCGAGCCTACCGGATATTTGGATTCGATATTTTCCCACGGATCCGGGGTCAGCTGTTTGATCCCCAGCGACATTTTGTGGTCGTCGCGATCCAGGGTCAAAATAACCGCTTCCACTTCGTCGCCCACTTTCATGAAGTCCTGTGCCGAACGCAAGTGCTGCGACCAGCTCATTTCCGAAACGTGGATCAACCCTTCGACACCCGGAGCGATCTCGATGAACGCGCCGTAGTCGGCCATCACAACCACCTTGCCTTTGACCTTGTCGCCGACTTTCATTTCCGAAGCCAAAGCGTCCCACGGATGCGGGGTCAGCTGCTTCAGGCCCAGCGCAATACGTTTCTTGGCATCGTCGAAATCGAGGATCACCACATTGAGCTTCTGGTCCAGCTGCACGATCTCTTCCGGATGGTTCACGCGGCCCCACGAAAGGTCGGTGATATGGATAAGCCCGTCCACGCCGCCGAGGTCGATAAATACCCCGTACGAAGTGATGTTCTTGACCGTCCCTTCGAGGATCTGGCCTTTTTCGAGCTTGCCGATGATGTCTTTTTTCTGCTGTTCGAGTTCGGCCTCGATCAGCGCCTTATGCGACACGACCACGTTGCGGAACTCCTGGTTGATTTTCACCACCTTGAATTCCATGGTCTTGTCCACGTAAATATCGTAATCGCGGATAGGTTTCACGTCGATCTGCGAACCCGGCAGGAAGGCCTCGATACCGAACACGTCCACGATCATACC
Source organism: uncultured Rikenella sp. (assembly GCA_964486945.1). Lineage (GTDB taxonomy): Bacteria > Bacteroidota > Bacteroidia > Bacteroidales > Rikenellaceae > Rikenella. The sequence goes on from CAZAPI010000004.1 coordinate 26,377, forward strand.
GCCCTTGGTGCGGCATTTGATGTAGCCCTTGATGATCTCGTCTTTTTCGAGCGCTTCGTTGACGCGGTCCCAGGAGCGGAGCTGGCGAGCTTTTTTGTGCGAAAGGATCAGCTGGCCTTTTTTGTCCTCGGCCGATTCCACATAGACTTCCACTTTGTCGCCGGCCTTGAGTTCCGGGTTGTAGCGGAATTCGCTGCTGGGGATCACCCCTTCCGATTTGAAGCCGATATTCACCAGCACTTCGCGTTTGTCGATGGAGGTAACGGTACCTTCCATCACTTCGCCGGCCTGGATGTTGGACAAGGTCTGGTCGTACTCCCGGGCGATCTGCTCTTTCGATTCGCCGCCGTAGAGGCCGGCTTCGGTTTCAAAAGCTTCCCAGTTGAACGATTCGACGGGAACCGATGCGTTCGAAGGTTTCTGTGCCTTCGTTTCTTCTGCGTTTGTAGTCATTTTGTTGTTTTGAATGAGACTAAACGGGTTAGACATTATGTATTGACGCCTTCCTTCGCTCCCGGAAGAGCGCCGAAAGGCGTCGCAAAGGTACGATATTTTTTTAATTCACAAGCGGTTGGACTTACTTTTCGCGTTTTTCGAGCCCGATACCTCCCCCCCCGGTAATGCGGCATCCGGGAGAAAGTTTCGTTGTGCATACCCGCATCCATTCGGCGCTCCATGCAGAACCGGCAGGCCGGTCAGCAAAGGCTTACGCCCTCACCTGCGCCCCTGTCGCTTTGGCCAGCGCCGCCGAGATATTGCCCATAATGCGCTCGATTTCCGTGTCAGTCAGCGTCTTAGTCGTATCCTCGATCACGAAGTTCAGCGCATACGATTTCTTCCCTTCCGGCAGTTTGTCCCCCTCGTACACATCGAACAAACCGACAGATTTCAGCAGTTTCCGTTCGGCCTTGGAAGCCGCCTCGCGCAGCTGCGAGAACGTGACGTTCTTGTCCACCAGCAAAGCCAGATCCCGCTTCACCTCCGGATATTTCGACAGCTCAGCCGCCTGTACCCTCACCGTATCCGCAACCCGTTGAAGCTGCGCCACGTTCATCTCCAGATAATAGACCGGCTGTTTCAGGTCGAACGCATTGCGTGCCAGTTTACCCGAAACCACCCCCATCTCGAACAGCTGCTTGCCCCGGATGGTATAAGACACCGCCTCGGAATAGAGATCGCTCTCCAAAGTGTCGTAATACCCCTCGTAAATATTGACCCCGAACCGCTGCAACAGCTGTTCCGCCAGGCACTTGACAGTAAAGAAATCGGACATCTCCGGCTTCGGCCGGTTCCAGTTCGGCTGATGTTCCAATCCCGTCACCGTAATAGCCAGCCGCCGCTCCTCCCGGTACGGTTTGAGCGTACCTTTGGCCTCCTCGGCAGCGGCTGCCGCCGGAGAATAGAAATAGCAGTTCCCGAATTCGAACAGCCGCAAATCCCCGTTACGCCGGTTCACATTCAGAGCCACCGCCTCCAAAGCATTGAACAGCAGCGTCTGCCGCATCACATTCAGCTCGTTGCTCAACGGATTCAGTATCCGGACGCAATTCTCCGCCTTATACGACGTAAGCCCCTCGTAATACGCTCCCTTAGTCAAAGAGTTGCTCATAATCTCCACACACCCCAATCCCGCGAGCAAGTCCGACGCCGCATCGATCAGTTTGTCCGGTGTTTTCCGGTTGCCGTATGTGATCACATTCTTAATAAAGTGCGGGTTCGGCACATTGTTGAACCCGTAGATCCGCAGGATCTCCTCCGCCACATCCGCTTCCCGCTGCACATCGACCCGGTAAGCCGGCACCGCTATCTCCAGCACCGTGTCTCCATTCTCCTCTGCGGATTCCCCCCGTATCTCGATCTCCAAGCCGGTCAGTATCGCCTTAGCCGTCGCGACCGGAATATTCGTGCCGATCAGCCGGTTGATACGCCCCAGGTTGATGCTGAACTCGAACGGCCCGATCTTCTCCGGGTAAATATCCACCACATCCGACGAGACCATCCCGCCCGCCAGTTCTTTCACCAGCAGCGCCGCACGCCGCACCGCATAGGCCCCCATCTCCGGATCCGTTCCCCGCTCGAAACGGAACGACGAATCCGTGTTCAAGCCGTGCCGCCGCGCGCTCTTGCGCACCGACACCGGATCGAAATAGGCCGCCTCGATGAAAATATCCGTCGTGGCATCCGTCACCCCGCTGTCCATCCCTCCGAGCACTCCCGCCAGGCACATCGGCCGTTTGTCGTCGCAAATGACCAGATCTTCACCCGACAGTTTGCGTTCCACGCCATCCAAAGTCACGAACGGCTCCCCTTCCACCGCACGCCGCACAATAATCCGATGTCCGCCCACCTTGCCCATATCGAACGCATGGAGCGGCTGCCCGCATTCGTGCATCACGAAATTGGTAATGTCCACCACATTGTTCTTCGGGTTCATGCCGATCGCCCGCAGCTTTTGCTGCAACCAATCCGGACTCGGCCCCACTTTCACCCCCTTGACCGTCACTCCCATATACCTCGGCGCACCCGCCGGGTCTTCGACCACCACCGCAACCGGTAACGCCGTTGCATCATCCGCCCCGAACTCCGACACATCCGCCAGCCGCGCCGCCGTCGCCGCCCCATTGGCCGTCAGGTACGCGGCCAAATCACGCGCCACCCCGTAGTGCGACGCTGCGTCTATCCGGTTCGGGGTCAGTCCCACCTCGAACACGTAATCGTCCTGCAAATCGTACACCTCGGCTGCCGGCGTTCCCGCTTTCACTGCCGAATCCAACACGATGATCCCGTCATGGGCTGTCCCTACCCCGATCTCATCCTCCGCGCACAGCATCCCCATCGATTCGACGCCCCGGATTTTCGATTTCTTGATCTTGAAGCCCTCTTCTTCACCGCTCGGGTAGAGGGTCGTCCCGATCTGCGCCAGTATAACTTTCTGCCCGGCCGCCACGTTCGGCGCCCCGCACACCACCTGCAACGGCTCCGCGCCGTCTCCGACGGATACGGTCGTAATATGCAGATGATCCGAATCCGGATGGTCGGTGCAGGTCAGCACTTCGGCCACCACAAGCCCCGCCAATCCCCCGCGAATGCTCTCCACTTTCTCGATGCCCTCGATCTCCAGCCCCGCCGCGGTCAGTATATCCGCCGCTTTCTCTGCCGTAAGGTCGGTCTTGATATAGTC
>CAZAPI010000005.1:0-22910 GCA_964486945.1 uncultured Rikenella sp.
CCTTTCAAGGAAAGAACAGTCACACACGGCACAATGCAAAATAAAGGAACGATTAATGACTAAAGATATGAAAAATACCTTCGATCTTGCAAAAATCATACAACTGCAAGCCCTGTGTGCCGAAGCGCGGAGCATAGCCGTGCTGTCGCACACGAATCCCGACGGCGACGCCATCGGTTCAGGACTGGCACTCAGCGCATTCCTAAAAGGACTGGGATACGACGTGCGATTTTTCGTACCCAACCATTTCCCGAAATTCCTGAACTTCATACCCGGTTCCGGGAGCATCGAAATATTCAGCGAGGCTTGCGAGAGCGCAAAGCCCTATATTGCCGATGCCGACCTGATCATCTGCTCCGACTTCAACGAAATCGTGCGGCTCGAGAAAATGACCGCCGCCGTCGAAGCCAACGTCATCGCCCCGCGCGTGCTGATCGACCACCACATGAACCCTCCGGAGTATGAGCTCAGCTTCTCCGACACCGGATACACCTCGACCTCCCACATGGTCTACGACCTGATCTGCGCCTGGAGAGGGCCGGAAGCGATCACACCTGAGATTGCCGTCGCCCTGTACGTCGGAATCGTGACCGACACCGGGAACCTCAGTTACGGCAACCTGACACCCGACCTCTACCGCGCCGTGGCCGAGCTGGTCGAGAAAGGAGCGCAACCGGTCGAAATCTCCAAAGCAGTGTTCAACACCCAGAGCGAAAGCCGCCTCCGGATGGTCGGCTACCTGCTCTCCGAAAAGATGAAAGTCGATTGCGACATCCACACCGCCTACATCACCCTGACCCGGGCCGAGAAAACGCGCTTCAACCACCAGATCGGCGATACCGAGGGAATCGTCAACATGCCGCTCTCGATCGAGTGCATCAATTTCTCGGCAATGTTCATCGAGACGCTCGACTGCATCAAGATCTCGTTCCGGTCGCAAGGAGACTTCGACGTAAACCTCTTCGCCCGCCAATACTTCAACGGCGGAGGACACAAAAATGCAGCGGGAGGGCGGTTCTGCGGGCCGATGAGCGAGGCAGTGGCCCGGTTCGAGGAGATTCTCAAGACCGTGCATCCGGAATATTGACAGTATGACAACGACCGAGAAAATGGTGGCGCTGATGCGGCGCCTGAAAATCGAGATGAACGGCGCCGTGACCGATGCCATGCGGGACTACGGCGGAGGCCGACAGGGATACGGACTGAATTACGGTGTGTCGTTGCCGACGATTCGGGACGTTGCCCAGGAATATGCGCCGGATCACGAACTGGCGTTGGCCCTGTGGCGGCAGGATGTACGGGAGATGAAGCTGGCTGCGCTTTTCGCGGACAACCCTTCGCAGGTAACGGCGGCGCAGATGGAGGCCTGGGCTTCAGACTGGCGGGTACCGGAACTGGCCGAACAGTGTGCCATGCAACTCTTTTGGAAAAGTCCGGACGCTTGTAAGCAAGCGGCGATATGGGCCGGGCTCTCGCCGGACGATGCGGCGTTGAAACGGCTGGCGGCATTCTATATGATCGGCAAATTGGCAGCGGTCGCTGCGGTTTCGGATGCGGGAATATCGTCGTTGCTGTCCGCTACGGCGATTTTCGGCCCGGCCGCGGCGGAACGGTCCGCAGCATACGCCTTGCGGGAAATCTACCGGCACCGACCGGCGTTGCGGGAACGGGTCATGGAAACATTGAACCGCATTCCGGACGAAGTAGCCGGCGAGGTGCGCTGGCAGGTGGAGTATTTGGGATAGCAATCCGGACTCTTGCGACAGAGCGCGGAGCCGCAGTGGGGTAATGACGTTTTTAAAGCGAAAGCCAAGGCTTTCGCTTTAAAAACGGGCCGAGAGCGCGGAGCCCTGATGCCAGCCCGCTCCGGGACGGCATCGAGCCGCCGGGGACGACGGAACAGGCCACTGCACGCAAGACCGAACAGCTGAAATCGCCCGACAACGGCGGCTCTGCGCATTGGCCGCTAAGGTTGCGAACCGAAGATTTGTTCCGGGTTTTCGGCAGAGCGCGCCTGCATGGAGCTTGTCCCGCGGACGCGTTGCGCCTTTCGCCAGGGTTTACGTCTCCTTACTCAACGCACCCCGCCGATGTGTTTTATCGGCTGCAATTACCCTCAACATTGCCGCGCAGGCTCCGGACGATTCATGACAGGCAAAATGTTCGGGGCGGCAATCTCAGTTGAGATTGCCGCCCCGAACATTTTACGCCGACCTCTTACAGCAGCATTCGCTGCACGGAAGCGACGCGCCGTTCCATTTCCGCCGGATCCGGCGGTTCCATGAAATAACGCACCAGACACGGATTCTTAGCTCCGGCTGCGAGCACCGTGACTATATTCTCGGGGAAAATCCCTCCGATCGCCACCACCGGCAGCTGCGAGAAGCCCAGCACTTCTTTAAGCAATACGGTTCCCACCACCGGGTCCGGCACCGCCTTGGTCGTGGTCGGATAGACCGGACCGAAGCCGATATAGTCCACCCCCATTAAGGATTGCGCCGCCGTCGCCTGCGCGACGGAGTGGGTCGAGAGGCCCACGATCATCCCCTCGCCCACGATCCGCCGCACTTCGGCCACCGGCAAGTCTCCCTGACCCACATGCACGCCGTCGGCATCGCACAGCACGGCGATGTCCGGACGATCATTGACGACGAACCGCGTTCCGGTGCCGCGCGTCACTGCCCGCACTTCGCGGGCAATGCGCAGCAGTTCGCCGTCCGGCAGCGACTTTTCGCGCAACTGGAGCATCCGCACGCCCTGCCGCACGGCGATCTCCGCCGCTGCGACATGCCCGATGGCCGGGCGTGTCAGGATAACGTACAGCCCGAAGTTATCCATCGATCTTGGCAATCATCAATTCGGCCGCCTTTTTACCCGACATCAGCATGCCACCGAAGATCGGTCCCATGCGGAAACTGCCGCTCACACCGTTGGCCGCCATGCCGCTGACGAACAGCCCAGGGTAGATCTCCTTGGTGTTCTCGACCGTCAGCCGCTCGCCCTCCTCGACGTTCAACGACCGTTCGCCGGCCACCTCGCCCGTGGGCGTATTGAGTTTCACGTTGTTCTTACGTGCCACGAGCCGGGCGATCATGCAGTCGTGGCCGGTACCATCGAGCACCGTTTTGGCCGTCACCATCAGCGGGTCGACGTGCATCCCCTCGCGCATCACCGGAGCCCAGTTGACCACCAGCCCGGCCACCTCTTCGTTACGGAAAATCACATCCTCCACCGAGTAGCAGTTGAAGATCGTGGCCCCGGCTTTGGTGGCTGCATAGACCAGCGCCGAGGTGGCGTGCACCGAATCCACCACGTAAGCCTCTTCTTTATACGGTTTGCAACCGACGCCCAGCTCTTCGAGGATGGGCAGGGCCTCTTTCTGGACGATAATGTCGTTGAACATCATCGCGCCGCCCCACATGCCGCCCCCCGGAGCGAGTTTGCGTTCGTAGAGTACGACGCGTTTCCCGGCCTTGGCCAGGTAGTAGGCGGCCACAAGCCCGGAAGGGCCACCGCCGACGATAGCGGCATCGACTGAAAGGTTGCTTTTCAGTTTTTCGAAATAGTTCTCGACTATCCCGAGCGAAACGAGTTTTTCCATCGTTCGTAAAATGATTTTTGTGGGCCTTTTTCACAACGAGCGTATAGAGGCACGCCGCTCGTTGCGAAAAAAGCCGAGTTAAACAAGAACTGTTTAACACCCTTTCGGAATCCCTTCGGCGGCATTATCCGCATCAGGTTCTATGGGTATGATCTCAGCCCCGCGCATCCGGCGGAGCACCCCTATCAAGACTATGCAAAGGTAGGGTTTCCGGCGCAGAAGTGTTACTTTCGTTTCAAAATTTCAGGCGGCGAGCCGGCAGAGATGTCGCACACTCCCTATCGGGTGCATTTTTGGGGATGCCGCAGCCAGCGGAACCGCATAAAGGTAGTACAACCCGGCTGGAGTGCCGAGCGACACCAGCCCTACGCCTTAGGCGAAGTATACTCCCGGTTCGAATGCCGAGCGGAGGCGGAGGCGGGATGCACTGGTCTTCCGGCTGGGGATCGGTCATGGGCACCGCTTTCTGCAACGTGGCGCTCCGGGTAGCGGGTTCGTTTCCCGAGCTGCGGCATAACGCCATCCGAACCGCTGCTGCGCGGCACGATACGGGAATACCTAATAAAACGAGGGGCCGCAGCCCCTCGTCACATACCTGCATCGGCTCCGCGCAGCGGCCTGTACGACCGGATCGCGCTGTTCGATGCCCTCAACGGTTCGGCTCCCTGGCATTGCCGGTCGGCCGGATCGTTTTCCCGTAACTCTATTTCTTGTAAAACGGCGGCCGCACCACCTGCGCCTTCACCGCTTTGCCGCGGATCACGATAGCGATTTCCGTCCCCGCCTTGGCATAATCCGGCTGCACATACGCCAGCCCCACCCCTTTTTTGAGGCTCGGCGACTGCGTTCCCGAAGTCACCGTGCCGATGATTTTCGACGGTTCATCCACAGCGGCTACCTCGTACCCGTGTCTCGGAATCCCCCGCTCCACCATCTCGAAGCCGACCAGCTTGCGCGCCACGCCGTGTTCTTTCTGGGCTGCCAGAAGCGTCCGGTCGATAAAATCGCCCTTGGTGTCGTTGAACTTGGTGATCCAACCCAGACCCGCTTCGATCGGCGAAGTGGTGTCGTCCAGGTCGTTCCCGTAGAGGCAGAAACCCATCTCCAGCCGCAAAGTATCCCGTGCGCCCAGCCCGATATTTTTCAGTCCGTACTTCTCTCCGGCTTTCCACAGCGCATCCCACAGCTTGGCCGCGTCCTCGTTGGCCACATAGATCTCGCAACCGCCCGCACCGGTATAGCCGGTAATGGACAAAATGGCGTTCGGAATTCCCGCCACCGTAGTCTTGCAGAAAGTATAGTATTCCATCGACTTCACATCGCCGTCCGGGCACAGTTCCTGCACCAGATCCATCGCCAGCGGCCCCTGAACGGCCAGCTGCGCGATTTCGTCCGAAGCGTTGTAAAGTTCTTTGCCCGGCGTCAGGCCGAACTTCGGCGCATGTCCGCACAGGAATTTCCAATCCTTGTCCGTATTGGCCGCATTCACCACCAGCAGGTAGGTCTCGGCGTCGATCCGGTAGACCAGCAGGTCGTCCACAATCCCGCCTTTGCCGTTCGGGAAGCAGGAGTACTGCACTTTCCCGTCGTACAGGGTCGAAACGTCGTTGGAGGTAACGTATTGCAGGAAAGGCAGCGCTTTCGGCCCCTTGACCCATATCTCGCCCATGTGGCTCACGTCGAACACCCCGACCTTCTCCCGCACGGCAACGTGTTCGTCATTGATCCCCGTGAACTCGATGGGCATGTTGTAGCCCGCAAACTCCGCCATCTTGGCTCCCGCCGCGATGTGACATTCGGTAAATGCAGTAGTCTTCATATCTGGATTCAATTTATTCGTTCGGTTATTTGACTGTATAGCGACACGAAAGTATCGTTCGCCCGGCGGGGACACCCGCGGCCTGAGGGCAGTCGATGGTCGTTTTCGAGCAGGTGTCCGCCCGCTTAAAGGGCAATTTTGCTTCGTTCAGCGTGAGCTAAACAAGCCGGTTTGTGCGGGTACCGTGGCCGCATGGCTGCTGCGGCATGGGCCAAGCGCAATCTTATCTGACATTTCAATGAATAAATAATCGACTATTCTACATAGCTGCTGTTGTCCCAGCAGTGGGTGCAGAGCTGGTCTTTCGGCAGGCCGATCGAATCGACTACATCCCGTAAGGTCTGGAATTTCAGCGACGTGAGCTGCAACTGCTGCCCCATCACCTCGACCATCTTGCGGTACTTTTCGCTTTTGTCATCCGCATACTCCTCCAGCACCTCGTCCGTCAGTTTGTCCGTCCCCTCCAGGTCGCGGATCACGCGCCGCGCATAGAGGTCGAACGTCGAACGCGAAGTGGAAAAGTTCAGGAACCGGCACGGGAAGATCAGCGGAGGACAGGCAATGCGCATGTGCACCTGTTCGACCCCCACCTCTTTGAGCTTCACGATATTGTCCTTGAGCTGCGTCCCGCGCACGATCGAGTCGTCCATAAAGACGATCTTCGAGCCGCGCGTGAACGCTTCGTTCGGCAACAGTTTCATCTTGGCCACCAGGTCGCGCATTGCCTGGTTCTGCGGCATGAAGCTGCGCGGCCAGGTCGGGGTGTATTTCACGAAAGGCCGCTTATACGGAATGCACTTCGCATTGCTGTACCCGATGGCATGTCCCACGCCCGAGTCCGGAATGCCGGCCGCAAAATCGGCATCCACTTCCGCATCGCGCGCCGCCATTGCCGCCCCGCAGCGGTACCGGGCATCCTCGACGTTGATCCCTTCGTAGCACGACGACGGGTAGCCGTAGTAGACCCAAAGGAACGAGCATATCTGTTTCCGGGTTCCCGGCGCGAGGATGTCGGTGATCCCGTCCCGCGTGAGCTGCACGGCCTCGCCCGGCCCGAGGTCTTTCACGTAGTCGTACCCCAGGTTGAGGAACGACGAGCTTTCGGAAGCCGCCACATACCCGAAGTCATTCTTCCCGATAATCACCGGCGTACGCCCGAACCGGTCGCGGGCGGCATAGATGCCGTGCTCGGTCAGGATCAGCATCGAGCACGATCCTTTGATCGTCCGCTGCACGTTTTCGATCCCCTCCTTGAAGCTCTTGCTTTGGCTGATGAGAATCGCCACCAGCTCCGTCGGGTTGATATCGGACCCCGAGAGTTCGGCAAAATGCACGTTCTCCGCCAACAGGCGTTCGGTAATCTCGTCCATGTTTTCGATCCGCGCCACGGTCACCACCGAGAAGCGCCCCAGGTGGCTGGTAACGGTCACCGGCTGCGATTCGAAGTCGCTGATCACGCCGATCCCCAGGCACGATCCCTCGAATTTCGGCAGGTCGTCTTCGAACTTGTTCCGGAAGTAGCCGTTTTCGAGGCTATGGATCGATCGGATGAATTTCTCGCCGTTGTAAAAGGCCAGACCGGCACGCTTGGTGCCCAGGTGAGAATGGTAGTCCGTACAGTAGAACACGTCATTGACGCATTCGCGCCGGGAGGCGCAGCCGAAAAATCCGCTCATAGGATATTGGTTGTGTTAGGTATGGTTCGGTGTGTATTATCTGAGCTTGTGCGAAATGAGGTTCATAAATTCCTCGCGGGTCTGTATCTGGGTCAGGAATGCCCCGGTAAAAGCGGAGGTGGTGGTGGCGGAGTTCTGTTTCTCGACGCCGCGCATCTGCATGCACATATGGCTGGCTTCGATCACCACGGCGACCCCCAGCGGATTCAGCGCCTCCTGTATGCAGTCGCGTATCTGCACGGTCAGCCGCTCCTGAACCTGCAGCCGCCGGGCGAAGCAGTCCACAACCCGGGGTATCTTGGACAGCCCGGTGATAAAGCCGTTCGGGATATAGGCCACATGGGCTTTCCCGTAGAAGGGCACCATGTGGTGCTCGCACAGCGAGTATAGCTCGATGTCTTTGACGACGACCATCTGCTTGTACTCTTCCTTGAACTTGGCGGAAAGCAGTATCTCTATCGGGTCCTGCTCATATCCCTGCGTCATGAATGACATGGCTTTGGCCACGCGTTCGGGGGTTTTGAGCAGCCCTTCGCGGGCCGGGTCTTCTCCCAGCAGTTCAAGTATGGCCCTATAATGTTCCGCTAACTGCGCGATCTTCTTTTCATCGTACTCCATATCACAACTATTATCCGTTCGTTTTATAACTACCCACGGAGAGTACCGTTCTCTTTGTCCACAAAGAGAACCAGAAAAACTTTATGAAGCTACGCTACTCCTCAGTCTGCCGAAGTCCTCATCTTTGGGGCGCGGGAGCGGCGGCCAAAAGCTGTTGCTAAATCAAGGCCGCCGCTCCTTTTCATGACGCATCTCCGTTTTTTACTGTTGTAGCGACAAAGTTAAGATTTCCCCCGGACAAATTCACCCGGAACGACAATATTTCGCCCCCGCAGCGAGTTATAATAAAACACTGAAAAAAGTTTTAATTTTTTTTGAAAATCGAACTGTGAAATGATTAACAATAAAAATTTATTACTACCTTTGTCCTGTCGGAATATGACCGGAAACGGCCCGACACCACAAACCGAAAACAGATAAAAGCAATATAAACCATTAAAATCAACCATTATGTCAATCGACCTGAGCAAGTACGGCATCAAAGACGTGAAGGAGATCCTCCACAACCCGTCTTATGAAGAACTCTACAAAGCAGAGACCTGCAACTGTCTGACCGGCTACGAGAAAGGCGTCGACACCGAGCTGGGCGCCGTGAACGTGATGACCGGCGTGTTCACCGGCCGCTCGCCCAAAGACAAATACATCGTTAAGGACGCAACCACCGAAAACACCGTATGGTGGACCTCGGACTTCGCCAAGAACGACAACAAACCGATCACGCCCCAGGTTTGGGACGACCTCAAAAAGATCGCTACCCAGGAACTGAGCGGCAAGAAACTCTACGTGATGGACACCTTCTGCGGCGCCAACCCGGACACCCGTCTGAAAGTGCGCTTCATCATGGAAGTGGCCTGGCAGGCCCACTTCGTGAAGAACATGTTCATCCGCCCGACCGAAGAGGAGCTGAAAAACTACGGCGAACCGGACTTCGTGGTGCTGAACGCATCGAAGACCACCAACCCGAACTGGAAAGAAATGGGCCTGAACTCCGAAAACTTCGTGGCCTTCAACCTGACCGAAAAGATGCAGCTCATCGGCGGCACCTGGTACGGCGGCGAGATGAAAAAAGGGATGTTCTCGATGATGAACTACCTGCTCCCGCTCAAAGGCATCGCTTCGATGCACTGCTCGGCCAACAAAGGCAAAGACGGCGACGTGGCCATCTTCTTCGGCCTTTCGGGAACCGGTAAGACCACCCTCTCGACCGACCCGAAACGCGAACTGATCGGCGACGACGAACACGGCTGGGACGACAACGGCGTCTTCAACTTCGAAGGCGGCTGCTACGCCAAAGTCATCAACCTCGACAAAGAATCCGAACCGGACATCTACAAAGCCATCAAACGCGACGCACTGCTCGAAAACGTGACCGTGGACGCCAACGGCAAGATCGACTTCAGCGACAAGAGCGTGACCGAAAACACCCGCGTATCGTACCCGATCTACCACATCGAAAACATCGTCAAACCGGTTTCGAAAGCAGGTCCGGCACAGAAAGTCATCTTCCTGACCGCAGACGCATTCGGCGTGATGCCTCCGGTATCGATCCTGACCCCGGAACAGACCAAATACTACTTCCTGTCGGGCTTCACCGCCAAACTGGCCGGCACCGAACGCGGTATCACCGAACCGACCCCGACCTTCTCGGCCTGCTTCGGCGCAGCGTTCCTGACCCTGCACCCGACCAAATACGCCGAAGAGCTCGTTAAACGCATGAAAGCATCGGGCGCCACGGCCTACATGGTGAACACCGGATGGAACGGTACCGGCAAACGTATCTCGATCAAAGATACACGCGGTATCATCGACGCCATCCTCGACGGCTCGATCGACAAAACAGAAACCAAGATGATCCCGATCTTCAACTTCAAGGTGCCGACCGCCCTTCCGGGCGTCGATCCGAAGATCCTCGACCCGCGCGACACCTATACCGACGCTGCGGAATGGACCAAGAAAGCGGAAGACCTGGCAGGCCGTTTCGTGAAGAACTTCGAGAAATACACCGACAACGCGGAAGGCAAAGCACTGGTTGCAGCCGGACCGCAGCTGGCCAAATAATTTTCTCCATAACCGACAACAGCCGGGGCCGTTTCCGCGAAATGGGAAACGGCCCCGGTTGCTTTATATACTATATTAATACTTGAGATGAAGGCACCTGTTCTCTTGCACCTTGACATGCGATAATCTATATTTGTTTAACTAAAATCATTAACCCCAAATCAAAAACATCATGAAAAAGTTATTTATGGCAGTTGTGCTGACATGCAGCACGCTAATAACCTTGCACGCACAAACCTCGCTTCCTTATGCGAAGATGCTGTCCTTGACCAAAGAACAACTCAAGGAAGGCAAATTCAAATACGATGACTACCGGAATCAGTATGTCCTTCGGAAAGGTAACGGATGGAATTCTGCTGCCAACATCATAAACGCTTTAGGCGGTGTATCCGCCGATATAAAACCCCATCCAGACGATTACCAGATTACGATCCAGAACGGGGCCGACGGACAGGTCGCATGGATAGATGTCCTTTTTTACAAAGACGAAACTTATCACCAGTTGCTGACTTGGGCGCAAGATATACGGTACCGACCTGCTCGAAACCACCTCCGGGAAACTGACCAAACAGCAATTCAACTTCGAAAATTACAATCTCGAATTGAGCCTGTACGTCAACGGCGTACAAACAACTACACGGAACACGTCCGCCGCAGCAAAAACCCTTGACCAGTCGTACAATACCTATCATTTTACGATTTACACCAAAAATCCGCCCGCATCGGACTTCCTGACCAAAGAGGCGGCCAAGCAAGCCAAACGCGACGCCAAAGGCAAAAAGAAAAAAAGCGTCGACGACCTGATGTAATTTTCCAGTCTATGCCCGACACAAGGCCGTTTCCCATTTCGCGGAAACGGCCCCGTTTTATCCCAGCCCCTAACGGCAAATCAACACGGAATGCCTATCTTTGAACAATCCAATTAAAAACACCCAATGAAAAAAGCATTACTCCTGCTGCTCCTCTTTGCAAGCCTCGCTTGCCGCGCCGGCGAGCGCCCCAAGTACATCTTCTACTTCATCGGCGACGGTATGGGCCACAACGCCCTGGCCCTGACCGAAGCCTGCCTGGCCTCCGAACAAGGCGACGACATCGGCTTCAGCGCCCTCCACTTCACGCAATTTCCCGTCACAGGCTTTGCCACCACCTGGTGCGCCAACCGCCGCACGACCGACTCAGCGGCAGCCGGAACCGCACTGGCCTCCGGTCAAAAGACCTCGGTCGGAACGATCGGCATGAATGCGGAACGCACCGAACCGGTACACAGCATCGCCGTAGCCGCCAAAGAGAAAGGCATGCGCAGCGGCGTGGCCACCTCCGTGAGCATCGACCACGCCACCCCGGCCAACTTCTACGCCCACCAACCCACCCGCAACATGTATTACGAGATCGGCATGGACGCTCCTGCAACCGGCCTCGACCTCTATGCCGGGTCGGGATTCCTTAAGCCGGAGCCGAAACGGCAGGTTTCCCTGTACGACGCGCTGGCCAAAGCCGGCTACAAAATCACCCGAGGCGACAACGAAATCGCCGGCAAACGGGCCGTGCTGATGCAAACCGAAGGAGCCAATCCCGCCAACCTGCCGCTGGCCATCGACCGCCAGCCTGGCGACCTGACCCTGCCGGCCATCACCCGCCGCGCGATCGACTTCCTGATGAAAGACGGAGGTGCCAAAAAAGGTTTCTTCCTGATGGTCGAAGGGGGCCAGATCGACTGGGCCGCCCACAGCAACGACGCCGCCTCGCTGGTGCAGGAAGTAAAAGACTTCGACTCGGCGATCTGCGTGGCGCTGGACTTCTATCGCGAGCACCCGGACCAGACGCTGATCGTCGTGACTGCCGACCACGAAACGGGCGGCCTTGCGCTGGGACGCGACAACTTAGGCTATGACACCTATTTCGGCCTCCTTTCGGCCCAAAAATGCTCGAAAGGGGCACTGAAAGAGGCGATCGAAGCGGCTGCTGACTGGAACGCGGCCAAAACGCTGCTCGGCGAAAAGATGGGCTTCGGCGCGCAGATCGCCGTAACGCCGCAAGAGTGGACCGAACTGGAAGATGCTTACGCAAAACAGCCCGGCAAAACCGCCGACACAGCAGTGGAAATACTGGCCCGCCACACCGGCGCCGGCTGGACCTCAGGCAGCCATACAGCGACCTACGTGCCTGTCTTTGCGATCGGTGCATCGTCGGAACTGTTCAACGGACGGCAGGACAATATCGAAACCGCCGCCAGTTTGAGAAAACTGATCGAAGGAGAGTAAAAATTTCGTTTTTCCCGCCGATTTTCGCCGCCCGGATTTTGAAATGATGTAAAAATTGCGTTACTTTATAGAGAATTTAAAACCTAACGCCTATGAATACCATCACTTTCAACGAGCTGCGGCGGATCAAAGACAGCCTGCCCAGCGGTAGCATGCAGCGTATTGCAAACGAACTGGGCATAGAGGTGGACACCGTCCGCAACTATTTCGGCGGGACACATTACAAATCGGGCGAAGGAACTCCACTGGGACTGCATATCGAACAGGGGCCGGATGGCGGCATCGTCACCCTCGACGACAGGACCATCCTCGACAAGGCGCTCTCGCTGCTGGGGCAACAGTAACTTCAATCATCACAATCTTCAGGATTTCAAAAAAACGAAACGATCGATCAGTTTCCCGTTTTCCACCGGGAATGAACAGGGAAAAACATAACGACACAACCGGATAATTTTCGGGACACGGAACCATTTGCATGATCTTTGCATATGGTTCCGTTCGTTATATATTACACAATTAGAACCATTCTGTCATGAAAAAACCATTTTTAAGCCTGCTGATCGGGATGGCCTTGTACGCCACGGCCTGCGCCGACGGCAAACCGGTCGTCAAACAAACCTCCGACCTGCCCGCTGCGGCCCAGAGCTTCCTGAAGAAACACTTCTCGACCCTGACCGTCGACCAGGTAACCGTCGAGAACCAGTTCATCGGCAAGAAATACGAAGTCAAGCTCGCCGGAGGCGGAGAAGTCGAATTCGACAAAAACGGCAACTGGACCCAGATCGACTGCCAGCGCAACGCCATTCCCGAATCGGTCGTGCCCGCTAAGATTCTTCAATACGTGAAACAAAATTATCCCAACCATTTCATCTCCTCGATCGACAAAGAGGACGGAGGTTATGACGTGGAGGTACGGGACATGGGCCTGAAGCGCGACATCGACCTGAAATTCAACGGACGGTGCGAATTCATACGGATCGACTGAACGTTCCCCCCTCACATCCTTTTTTAAACGGCTGCGGCACCCGGCCGGGTGCCGCAGCCGCACTTTTTTTGCTACTTTTGCTTTGACACCAAGTCACCCCTTTCGATGCTGACCATTCTAATCGCCCTTTTCCTGATCGGCTACCTGTGCATCGCGCTGGAGCACCCCCTGAAGATCAACAAAGCCGCCACGGCACTGATCACAGCCACCGCCGCCTGGATCATCTACATGCTGATGGCCCCGGAGATCGTCCCGGGGACGCGGGGTTTCGAGTTTTTCCTCGAAGAGAATCCGTCGCTGGCCTCCCTGCCCCTGCACGAACAGGCGGTGCACTACGTGCAGCATATCCAGATCATCAACAGTCTGGGCGACATCGCCGAAATCCTCTTCTTCCTGATCGGCGCCATGACCATCGTGGAGCTGATCGACGTCCACGGAGGCTTCAACATCATCACCAACCGGATCACCACACGCCGCAAGCGCCGCCTGCTATGGATCATCGGGACGATCACCTTTTTCATGTCGGCCACGCTCGACAACATGACCACCGCAATTGTCATGATCGCCCTGCTGCGCAAGCTCATCGGCAACTACAAGGAGCGCTGGCTGTTCGCCGGAATCATCATCATCGCGGCGAACAGCGGCGGGGCCTGGTCGCCGATCGGGGACGTAACCACAATCATGCTTTGGGTGCGGGGTAACGTGACGACCGCCGGACTGATCCCGAACCTGTTCCTGCCCTGCTTCGTATCGTTCGCCATCCCGGTGCTGATCGCCCAACGGCGGCTCCACGGCGACGTCACGCCGGCCTCGCCCCACAAGCTGGCGGCCGTGCAGGTGCGGGACGGCGAGGTGAGCTATTTCACGAACGTGGAGGGCAAGACAGTCATCTCGGAACGGGAACGGCTCTCGATCCTGCTCCTGGGAGTGGGTTGCCTGCTTTTTGTCCCGGTGTTCAAAACGATCACCCACCTGCCGCCGTTCATGGGCATCCTCGGCGCGCTGGGGTTCATGTGGCTCTATACGGAGGTGATGTACAAGCGGAAAGACGAGATGCCGGAAGCGGCTAAACGGCGCATTCCGGATGTCCTGCGCCGGATCGACACGCCGACGATCCTCTTTTTCCTCGGCATCCTGCTGGCGGTTTCGGCCCTCCAGATGTCGGGCGTGCTTTCGAGCCTTTCGGTCTGGCTGGACGAGAAGATCCACGATGTCTACCTGATCAATATGATGATCGGTTTCCTCTCTTCGGTCATCGACAATGTGCCGCTGGTGGCCGGGGCCATGGCGACCTATCCGGTCGCCGATGCCGCCGCGATCGCGGCAGCGGTCGACCCGGCCTATCTCCAGCATTTCGTGCAGGACGGCGTTTTCTGGGAGTTCCTGGCCTACTGCGCCGGGACGGGCGGCTCGATGCTGATCATCGGCTCGGCGGCCGGCGTGGTAGTCATGGGACTGGAACGGATGAATTTCGTCTGGTACCTGAAAAATATCTCGCTGTTCGCCCTGACGGGCTACCTGGCGGGCGCGGCGGTCTATATCCTCCAAACATGGTAGCCCGCCCGCTCTATCCCCGAAAAATAAATGGCCGGGAGAAAAGATTCTCCCGGCCATAATTAGTGCCTCTCAAATTGTCCGCAGTCAGTCGAACAGGTCCCCTCCTCCTTTCGGCGTTCCCGACGGATCGTTCTTGAGCGTCTCGCGCGATACCTTGCTTCCCGCAGGCAGCGTCTCCACCTCGATCTTCATCCGGCGACGGATAAACGCCGGTATATTCTCCAACTCCTCTTCCGTCAGCGCGGTCACCGGTGAAATCGGCGCCTCTTCCACAGGCGTCGCAACCGGTACGACAACCGGTTCTGTCTGCGGCACCGGTTCATTATTCCCTGCAGCCCCGGCAGAATCGCCCGTAACCACGTTTTCAGCCACAGGCTGCCTGTCAACAATCTGTTCCTCTTTTGGGACTTGAACCGGTTGCGGTTGAACCTGCGTAACCGTTTCGACATAAGGCGTGTTCACTGCCGCCGCCGAAGATACATAGCCGGAAGGAGCGGCAACTGAATTCGATACGTCATCGTGGGTCACCACCGCAAAATCTTCCCCTCCCTCCTGCACAGATCCGTTTTTGGGTTTCTTGGTTTTGGCGGCGTTATTGTCCAGATCGACCAACGACACGGTCTCCCGTTTCGGCTGCACTGGCTCCATCCCCGCCATCGCGGCATTGCGTTTCCGGTTCGGGTCTTTGTCCACGATCTCTGCATAACGGTCCCGCACCGCCGGAATGCTGTCTATATCAAAACCTGTCGCAATGACCGTGATGCGAATATCTTCCCCCAAAGACTCATCGGTCCCGGCCCCCCAAATCAAGTCCGTGAAGTTATCATTCCCGGTACGCTCCTGCATGAACTGCGTGATCTGGTAGGTTTCCGTCAAGGTAACTTCCCGGCTCCCCGAGGTAATGTTCAGCAATACGTTCTTGGCCCCCGAAATATCCTTGTGGTTCAGGAGCGGCGAGCTCATGGCCGCCTCGGCCACCTCCAGCGCCCGGTTGTCCCCGCTCCCCCGTGCAGAGCCCATCAGGGCGATGCCGCTGTCTTTCATCACCGTCTGCACGTCTGCGAAGTCGACATTGACCCGGTATTCCTGCGTAATGATCTCGGCAATACTTTTGGCCGCGGTCGCCAGTATGTCGTCCGCCTTACCGAAGGCCTCGGAAAGGGTCAATTCTCCGTAAATCTCGTGGATATTCTCGTTGTTGACCACCAGCAGCGAGTCCACATTGTGTCGGATCTCCTCGATCCCCTCGATCGCCTGCATGATACGCCGTCTCCCCTCCGTCTTAAACGGGATGGTGACGATCGCCACCGTCAGTATCCCCATCTCTTTGGCCGCCTTGGCAATGACAGGCGCTGCGCCGGTACCCGTACCCCCGCCCATCCCGGCGGTAACGAACACCATCTTGATGTTCTTTTCCCGGAATGCTTCCTTGATCTCTTCGAGGCTCTCCTCGGCCGCTGCCCGGCCGCGCTCCGGCTTATTCCCCGCACCCAGTCCCTCTGTCAGCGTCTCCCCCAAACGGATTTTGGTCGGGATCGGACTCCGCTCCAGCGCTTGCCGGTCGGTGTTGCAGACCATGAACGAAACGTCCGTGATCCCCAGTTTGAACATGTGGTTCACGGCGTTGCTCCCGCCGCCGCCGACGCCCACCACCATGATGATGGACGAACTGACGGGCGCTATATCTACGAATTCAACCATTGCCTTATGTTGTACGCTTCTGTTATCTTTTTTCAGTTATAGTTCTTACAGCCCCCCCTCCGCACGATGCCTAATAGTTATCGTCGTCGTCGACCTCTTCCGAGAACATGGAGCTGAACAGGCGTTTCATCCGCTCGGACAGTTTCGGTTTGCGCACCCGCAGCTCCTCTTCCGGCGCATAATCTACCCCGTATCCGTCATCTCCCTGCGTACCGTACCCGTTTTGCTGCCCGTCCATCCCGTACGGATCGCCCTGTTGCCCACCATATCCGGCACCTGTGCCATACGTCGGCTGCACATAGGCATCCCCACCGGATGGCATCCCCGGTCCGTCCGGTACGGCATATCCATACCCCGCCGCAGGCTGCTGCCCCATATGATCATCTCCCGCTCCCGGCTGCTGTTCCGGCATGGCCGGCTGCTCGTCGATTTCGGTATAATTTCCTTTCCGCACCGCATCGAGGATGATCCCCGTCAGCGTGGAGTATTTCGGCCCCGAGACCAGCTCTGCCGAGTCTGCCGCGACATAGGTTACCGGCTGTGCCACCCGCACGTCCATCCCCGTGTGCATCTTGAACAGCAGGTCGAGGTTCTTCAGGTTGGCCCCGCCCCCAGTCAGCACGATCCCGGCTCCCAATCTCCCCTTGTACCCGCAGCGTTCGATTTCGAGCTTGACGTAGTCGATAATGTCGTACATCCGGGCTTCGATGATCCCCGCCAGCGTCCGCACCGCGATCTCTTTCGGGGCCTGTCCGTTGGCGCTCTGGATATTGATATATTTATCTCCCGGTGTCCGTTCGGCCACCGCCTCCCCGAAAGAGGTCTTGAGTTTCTCGACATACCGTTCCAGTATCCCGTAAGCGCGTATGTCCTTGTTGATGATATTCCCCCCGATCGGAATCACCGCCAGATGCCGGATCACCTTGTCATAATAGACGCATATATCGGTTGTCCCCCCTCCGATATCCACCACGGCCACGCCCAACTCTTTCTCGTCGTCGCTCAACACCGCCTCGGCCGATGCCAGCGGCTGCAATATAATCCCCGCCAGCTTCAAGCCCACCCGCTGAAAACACCGCCGGATCCGCTCGATAGCCGTTTCTTCGCCGATAATGACATTGAATTTCGCTTCCAGTTTCCGCCCTTCCATCCCCACCGGCTCGCTGATATCATCCTCGCCGTCCAATGTATAAGACTGCGGCAATATGCTGATAATGGTCTTGCCTGCCGGCAGCGACGCGTTCCGCTGGTCGTCGATCAGCCGCTCCACATCGCTTCTGCGGACCTCCGTCACCCCCGCGTCCGTCATGTTCTGCACCGTCACGTACCCCTGTGTCCGGTTACACTGGATATGCTGGCCCGACACCCCGACATAGGCCTCGCGCACCACGATCCCCAACTCCTGTTCGAGTTTGGCCTTGACCTCGCGCAACACCTGCGAAGCCTGTTCGATGTTCCTCAGGTCGCCTTTCATCACACCGCTGGAGGCCACCTCTTTCAAGGCGATGATCTCGATTTTGTTCTTCTCGGCTTTGCGTCCCACGGCCATCGCCACCTTGGTAGTACCCAGGTCGACCGCCGCAACGTATTCGTTATTGTCCATATATCTCGTGTGTGCTCTCAGTTCGCTTTTCCCCGCCGTCTACCGGACGGGCCGCCGCTTCCGGCATCCCCTTGCAGACCACCTGCCCCCGGAACCGGAGGTCGATCTCCGTGGCCGAACGCCACCACCCTTCGCCGAAGCTTTTCCGGTAGAACCGCGACAGTTTCCGCAACCGGCGGGCCACCGCCGCCGAATCGGCTATCTCCCCGAAACGGATCGTCTGTCCACCCACCCGAAGCAATAATCGTACCTCTTTCCCGTCGTAATAGACCTGGACCGTCAAGGCCGCCAGAAAACGATCGGTATCTACCTGATGGACAAAGTTAAGCAGATTATGCAACAATTCCCGCTCGCGGGGAAATTTTTTTTCATCCAAACGCCCGAAATAGTCCGCCGGGAAGCCCAGCGGCAGCTTTCCGCTCACCGTCGGCACCTCGGCGATGCAGTCCGGCTGGGGCGGCAGCAACACCAGTGCGCTGTCTATGTAGAAATTATGGCCCGACTCGCTGACCACGCGCAGCACCGGCCTGCGCTGGCTCAAAACGATGTGCAGCAGGCCGTCGATGGCTGTATAGGCCTCTGCCTGCGACACGTAATACTGCCTTTCGATTAGCCGCTCCACGGCATAGACATCCACCTCCCGCAGCGGCACGCCGTTCAGGCGCACTCCGCTGTCCGCAAGCCAGCGGCGGACGATCGCGGGCGTGACGAACCGCAGCTGCGCACTGTCCCGGATAACGATCTCGCCCCCCCGGCACTTCAGTTCCCGCTCCCGCCCCGAACAATAATGCACGGCCACGACGGTATAGGCCACCAGCAAAACCAGCAACAGCACATTGACTATTTTCCGTCCTCCCGGCGACATCTTTTCGGATCGAGGTTACTTGGCCTGATTGTTCAGGCGGTTTTTCCGCCGCACGACCTCCGCCACCGGGGCGCAGAAACGGTCGATATTCCCCGCTCCCGCAGTAACGAGCACACCGCCGCCCGGCAACGCTTCAATCTCGTCCAACAGCCGCTCTTTGGCGACCAGTTTCTTATGCGGGGCCGTCACGCCGCTCAGGATCATCTCCGACTCCACCCCCGGTATCGGCAGCTCCCGTGCCGGATAAACAGGCATCAGGAGCACCCGGTCGGCCAGGCTCAAGACCTCCGCGAACTCCGGCGCGAAATCGCGCGTCCGGGTATAGAGGTGCGGCTGGAACACCACCGTCAGCTCCCGCCGCGGGAACATTTTCCGCACGGAGGCCAGCATCGCCCGAAGCTCGGCCGGGTGATGCGCATAATCGTCCATGTAGATCGTCCCCTGCGGGTTCTCCGGCTCGTTGACCCAGAAATCGAACCGCCGCTGCACGCCCCGGAAGGTGGCCATAGCTTCGCGCAACGCATCGTCCGAGACAAAGCCTTCACACCATACCAAAGCCGCCGCCCCCACGCAGTTCTCGACATTCACCAACCCCGGAATCCCCAGTCGGCAGCCGTCGATCCGCCGGTCGGGACACACGAGGTCGAACGAATAATACCCTCCTCCGTCGACGCTCAGGTTTTCGGCATGGAAATCGGCCCCCGTATCGGTCGCATGGTAGGTGTAGCGACGTATGTCCGCCCGCTCCAAGGGCAGCTCGACCCCCTTTTTCAGGATCAGCGTCCCCCCCGGCACTATCTGCCCCGCAAACTGCGCAAATGCCTCGCGCACCGCCTCATACGTCCCGTAAACATCCAGATGGTCCGGATCGACCGAGGTGATGACTGCCTCTTTGGGATGGAGTTGCAGGAAGGAGCGGTCGAATTCGTCCGCCTCCACGGCCATCCGCCGTCCGGCGCCCAGCACCAGGTTGGACGCGAAATTCTTGGAAATTCCGCCCAGGAAAGCAGAGCCTTCCCCCGCTCCCACGGCGTTGAAATGGGCCACCATCGTCGTTGTGGTAGTCTTGCCGTGCGTCCCCGCCACCGCCATCACATCCTTTTCCTCGCCCAGCAGCCCAAGCATCCGCGACCGCTTGAGTACTTCGAAGCCGTTATCGTTGAACCACACGAGTTCCGCATGGTCGTGCGGGACTGCCGGCGTGTAAATCACCCGCGTCCGCTCGGCGTCCCGGAAAGGTTCCGGAACCGCCTCGACCGACTCCTCATAATGCACGGGGATACCCTCCGCCTCCAACGCTTCGGTCAGCGGCGACGGTGTGCGGTCGTAACCCGCCACCTGCCACCCCGCATGTTTGAAATAGCGGGCCAGGGCGCTCATCCCTATCCCGCCGATCCCCACGAAATAGATCCTATCTTTTGCCATATCCGTTCGCAATTTTAACCACAATTTCCGCCACTTCTTTCGCGGCTTCCGGCCGCCCCAGTTCCAAAATATTCCGCACCATCCCCGCACGCGCCGCCTCATCCGCCAGCAGTTCCAATGCACGAGGCACCACCTGTTCCACGGCTTCCGAATCGGGAACGAGCAGCGCCGCACGACAGGATGCGAGCGCCCTTGCATTTTTGGTCTGATGGTCCTCCGCCACATTAGGCGACGGCACGAAGATCACCGGCCGCCCCACCAATTCCAGCTCCGACACGGTGCAGGCTCCGGCCCGCGCCACCACCACGTCGGCAATGGCATACGCCAAGTCCATACGCTCCACGAACGCCCCGCGCCACACGTTCCCCGGCAATCCCCCGGGCCTTTCGGACAATTCATGTTCAATCCGGGCATCGTAGTATTTCCCGTTCTGCCAGATCACCTGCACCTCGCCTGCCCGCTCTGCAAAGGTATCGAGCCACTGCATCATGCACCGGTTCAGTGTCCGCGTCCCGAGGCTTCCGCCCACCACCAGCAGTGTCTTCCGCCCTTCCTGCGCCGCGAAACCGAAATAGTCGTGCGCCTCCTGCCGCAGCTCCGCTGTCGGCGCAGCCACTTCCGAAAAATGGCCCCGCAACGGATTCCCGGTGTAAACGATCTTCGAGGCCGGAAAAAAACGCTCCATCCCGTCATACGCCACGCAGATCGCCTTCGCCCGCTTGGACAGCAACCGGTTGGTCAGCCCGGCGTACGAGTTCTGTTCCTGGATCACCGTCAGGATGCCCATCCGCTGGGCCGCCCACAGCACCGGGGCGCTGGCATAGCCTCCGAATCCCGCCACGATGTCCGGTTTGAATTCCTTTAAAATGCGCCGCGCCTGCCGCAGGCTCCGCAAGACCTTGAAAGGCAGAGCCAGATTGGCTTTCGAGATCAGATGCTGCCGCTGAAGCCCTGCCACCGGCAGCCCCACGATCTCATAACCGGCTTTCGGCACCCGCTCCATCTCCATTTTGCCTTCGGCGCCCACGAAAAGTATCTCCACCCCATCCCTCCCGAGCGCAGAGCGCAGGGCATCGGCCACCGACACCGCCGGATAGATATGCCCGGCGGTCCCCCCGCCGCTGATAATCACCCTCAAAGGTTCGTTATTCATCGTTTTCATCCATTAATTCGACCACTTCCCGCTGCCCGGCATAACGCTCGTCGTCCCAATCGGCCTCGTCGCCGCGGTCCACCAACGTCAGTTCATCGGTCGCTTCTTCGTCCATTCCTGCGGGCTGTACTTCCGGTGCCGCCTTCCGCCGTCCCAGAACCAAAGGAGGCTTTGGCGGCGGTGCCACAACCTGAGCATCCGGCACCGACCCATCGTCGCCAGCCGCCAGGGCGGGTTCGAGCGAGGCCGCCCGCTGTGCTTCCAGTTCCTGCTGTTCCCGCTCGCTCTCGCGGCTGATGCCGAGGATCATTCCCATTGCCACACAGGTGAAAAAGACCGACGACCCACCCATACTGATGAGCGGCAAGGGCTGCCCGGTCACCGGCATCAGGCCGACCGAAACGGCCATGTTCACGAAGGCCTGCATCGTAACGATCAGGCTCAACCCCAGCACCATCAACCCCTGCGAAGGGCGGTTGCAGCGCCGCACGATCAGCCCGGCCCGGTAGAATATCCAAAGATACAAAACGAACACCACGATACCGCCCACAATGCCGTATTCCTCGATAATGAAGGCGTAGGCGAAGTCCGAATAGGGATGCGGCAGTTGCGAGCGCTGGGTGCTGTTTCCCGGCCCTTTGCCGACCACGCCGCCGGAAGCGATGGCGATCTCGGCCTGCTCGACCTGGTAGCTGTCCTGGCTGGCCTGCTTGTTGTCGGCCACAGCCTCGGTAGGCCCGACGAACTGAACCACGCGGTTCACCCACGTCTCGGCCCGCCCGACACCGGCGAAATACATGCCCCCGACGATCACGACACAGGAGGCGGCAGCCACGAGCATCAGCCGGTTTAGCTCGCTCTGCCGCACGCGTCCGATCATCAGCATGATCATGCAGGTAAACCAAAGAATGGCGGCGGTGGAAAAGTTGGAGGGCAGCACCACGAGCGTGGCAACAACGATCGGCAGTACCAGGGGCCGCGTAGTCTTGTACCAAATATCGAAACTGCGCTGCGGGTTCCGTCCCCAGCCGCCCGGGGTCAGCGGTGGCAGGATCGGTATTTTCGAGATCACGGCCTGCCGGATGCCCAATTGTTGGGCGATAACCACCACGAGGGTCACTTTGAGCAGCTCGGAAGGCTGGAAGGTAAAGCCCAGTCCGGGTATCTTGATCCACCTGGCTGCATCGTTGAGCGACACGCCGACGACATAAGCGAGAATGACGAGCACGACGCTGAGCTGAAAAAGGGCCTTGGCATAGCGGGCGTAGTATTTGTAGTCGATCCAGTGGACCACAATAATTACGAAAAAGCCGATCATGATGAACCGCGCCTGCCGGAAAAGATAGTAGGAGGTATTACCGTTCACTTCGCGGTAGGCCATTGCGGCCGTGGCGGAATAGACGACGAGCAGAGAGACGAGAAAAAGAGCGGCCACGATAATCCACAACGGTTTATCGCCCCGGAACAGGAGAAGTTTCCTTTTTTTCGCCATAGCGCAAAGCTACTGAATTTCCGCGAGAGTATGCTCCGTTTTCCCGCCGCTGACGACAACAAACTATTCGTTCCGGCACGCCAGCCTCCCGATAAA
>CAZAPI010000005.1:23010-28358 GCA_964486945.1 uncultured Rikenella sp.
TCCCGCCGCTGACGACAACAAACTATTCGTTCCGGCACGCCAGCCTCCCGATAAAAAACAAAAACGCCCAATAAACTGATACGATCGTTTACCACGGGCCTGTTCCCGACAATATACAAAGAGAGCCTGTCGGAAACCGACAGGCTCTCTCTATATCCGCTCCGGCAAAACCGGCCGAAAAAATCAATTACTCGGCGCTTTTCACCGCCGCCCGGGTCGTCCCTTTCTTGGAAGAAGCCGTAGCCGGTTCTTTATTCTTGTCTTTTTTCACGATGGTCAAGTTGTCGAAAGCCCGTACCGCATCCTCGCGCGTAGCGTAGTTGCACGGCACCACCGTCCGGCCCTGGATGTCCACGACACCGAAACGCCCGTTGCTCTCCACGACCGCCAACCCGTTCGAGAAAGCCGTCGCGCTGTCATAAATGGTTGTGATGAACTCCTGCCCCAACGTATTGACAAAGCCGTAACGGCCGTTCTTCGAAACCCGCGCCACGCCGTCGATAAAGTTGGAGATCTCGTCGTACTGCACCGGAATGATCTCATCCCCCATGTACGAGAGGTACCCGTATTTTCCGTCCCGCGAAGCGAACGCCAGACCGTTCTCGTCGAACGGGGCGATCTCTTTGTAGATCGTCTGGGCGATCTGGTTCCCGGCATTGTCGATCAGCCCGAAGCGCCCGTCTTTGTAGACCATTGCGATCTTGTTGACGAACTCGTCGATAGCGTTGTATACGCACGGTGCCAGTTCGTAGCCCGAAATGCTGATCAGGCCGCAACGCCCGCGCTTCCAGATCTTGGCCACCCCGTCCTC
Source organism: uncultured Rikenella sp. (assembly GCA_964486945.1). GTDB lineage: Bacteria > Bacteroidota > Bacteroidia > Bacteroidales > Rikenellaceae > Rikenella. Next base: position 23,822 of record CAZAPI010000005.1, read on the forward strand.
GAAGTCGGTGATGACGTCGTAGCTCACGCTGGCCACCTCTTTACCCCCGCGGTTGATCAGGCCGTAGTACCCGTTTTTCTTGACCTTGGCCACGCCGTTCTGGAACGGCGTAATGGAGTCGTAAACCGGGGCCACCACTTCGAGCCCCAAAGTATTCACGAACCCGTAGCGACCGTCGCGCTTCACCTTGGCCAGCCCGTCCACGAACGGGGATACGCTTTCGTAGATCACCGGGGTGAACACCCGGTGGGTTACGTCGACCAAACCGTATTTACCATTCTGTTTCACAACGGAGATGCCATCCTGGTAAACGCCGGGCTGCATCACTTCGCCTCCCTGACCATAGGCTGCCTCCGCCACGAAAAGCATGGCCAATGAGAGTAATAGGTGTTTCATATCTGAAGGTTGTATCTGTTTAATACTGAACGAAAATAATGATAGAAAACGCCAAGAAGACGAGCCGTTTCCGTCACCATTTTCGCGCAAAATATACGAGGAGGCGTCTCCTCTTACCCGACAAAAGTAGAAATGATTTTCCAATTAACCAATATCTGCTCCAATTTTTTGTCGGTTGTGCGACCGGTCCGAGACTCTGCCCGGACCGGCGCAAACTATTTGACAATGTTGGGTTTCTGGAGTCCGTAGCCTTTGCGCCGGTCTTCGCCCTTGAGCAGGAAGCCGAACAGCACGGCCAGTATCCCGAGGCACAGGAAGATCAGCATCGGCACTGTGTAATCGTAACGCGGCGTCAGCACTCCGTCCACGATTTCGGGCGGCAGCGTCCCCCACCGGTCGAGCGACCAGCCGATCAGCAGCGGAATGCCGGCCAGCCCCCAGTTCTGCATCCAGAAGATCAGCGCGTAGGCCGTACCCAGCTCGTGCTCGGGGATGATCTTCGCCACAGAGGGCCACATGGCCGAAGGTACCAGCGAGAAAGCCACCCCCAAAACCATCACGAGCACCACGGCGGCGCTCCAGTGGTTCAGCCACGGGAGCGAGAACCCGGCATAGACGAAAACCAGCATCAATGCGCCGAGGATCATCATCGAGGCGCCTTTGCCCCGGCGGTCGTAGATGCTGCCGAACAGCGGTGTCAGGATCAGCGTCCCCACCGGCAGCAGCGACGGGATCAACCCGGAGTATTCGCCTGCCACGCCGAATTTCTGCACGACCAGGTCGACCGCGAACTTGACGAACGGATGGACGGCGGCATAAAACAGCAGGCACAGCAATGCCACGTACCAGAACGCCCGGATCTTAAAGATAGAGAAGATGTCCCGGAACCGGAACCGTTCGTCGTCGGCCAGCCCCTCCTGTGCCTTTTCGCTGTCGAGCTTCCTGTCCATGACGATAAAGACAAGAAAAGCGAGGAAACCCAATAGCAGCAGGATCATCCCGAACAGGATCGGCGTGCTGATGGAGTTGCCGAACGCTTTGGCTATGGGCAGCGGCAGGGCCAGCGCCAGGAAAGTCCCCATGCGGGCGAACGCGATATTCATCCCCAGCGCGAAAGCCAGTTCCTTGCCTTTGAACCACCGCACGACGATCTTGTTGGCCGTGATTCCGATAGTCTCGTATCCCACGGCAAACAGGGCGTATCCCAGCGATGCGACGAGCACTTGCAGTTTCATGGTTTGCGCTCCGAAGAACCAGAAATCGACCATCTGCCCCGCGTCCATAAAACCGATCGCGTAGTATTTGATGCCGATCCCCACCAGCATCACGCCCACGGAAACGACGCCGGTGAACCGGGCTCCCATTTTGTCGAGCACCATCCCGCCGAAGATGAGCATCAGCAGGAAGATGTTGAACCAGCCGTAACCGCTGTTAAACAGGCCGAAGTCGGTGTTGTCCCAATGGAATATTTCGATCAGGAGTCCCTTGAGCGGCGCCAGCACGTCGGTGAGGAAGTAGCCGCACATCATGGTCAGCGAGACCATCAGCAGCACGATCCACCGGGCGCTGCGCGATTCGGATATTCTGCGTTGTATCTTTTCCACCATCGCCCCGGCCTTATTTTCTGAGGAATTTGCGCGGCTTGACCATATTCTCCGGCCGCAGGATGTTGTCCAGCTCCTCTTTAGACATGAGTTTCTTTTCCAGCACGAGGTCGTAGATCCCCTTGCCGGTCGCGAGCGCCTCTTTGGCCAGCTCGGTCGAGGTTTCGTAGCCCAGGTAAGGATTGAGCGCCGTCACCAGCCCGATGCTGTGATACACCATGTCGCGACACCGCTCCTTGTTGGCCGTGATCCCGAGGATGCACTTCTCGCGCAGTGTGTCCATCCCGTTGACCATCATCACGATCGACTCCAGGATACTGTACACGATGATCGGCTCCATGACGTTCAGCTCCAACTGCCCCGCTTCGGCCGCCATGGTCACGGTCAGGTCGTTGCCGATCACTTTGTAGGCGATCTGGTTGACCACCTCCGGAATCACCGGATTGACCTTGCCCGGCATGATCGACGAACCCGGCTGCATCGGCGGCAGGTTGATCTCGTTGAGCCCCGTGCGCGGCCCGGACGAGAGTAAACGCAGGTCATTGCAGATTTTCGACAGTTTCACCGCCATGCGCTTCACGGCCGACGAGTAGATCACGAAAGCCCCGGTGTCATTCGTCGCTTCGATCATATTGGTCGCAGCCTGCACCGGCAGCCCGCTGATCTCGCGCAGGTATTTGATACATATCTGGCTGTACTGCGGGTCGGCATTGATTCCCGTCCCGATCGCCGTGGCGCCCATGTTGACTTCCAGCAGCAGTTTGGCGTTCTGTTCGAGGCGGTCGATCTCCTCGGCCAGGTTGGCGGCATAGGCGTCGAACTCCTGTCCCAGGGTCATCGGCACGGCGTCCTGCAACTGCGTCCGCCCCATCTTGATGACCTCCGCGAATTCGATCCCTTTGGCTTTGAATGCGTCAATCAGCTCCTTCAGGGAGCCGATCAGGTCGTTGGTCTGGAAGATCAGCGCGATCTTCACGGCGGTGGGATAGGCGTCGTTGGTGGACTGCGAGTGGTTCACGTCGTTGTTCGGATGGCAGTACCGGTAATCGCCGCGCTTATGCCCCAGTATCTCCAGCGCCCGGTTGGCGATCACTTCGTTGGCGTTCATGTTCGTGGAGGTCCCTGCGCCGCCCTGCACCATGTCTACGACGAACTGGTCGTTCAGCTTGCCCTGTTCCACTTCGTGGCAGGCCGAGATGATGGCGTCGGCCACTTCGGGTTTGATCTCGCCCAGGTCCCGGTTGGCTTTGGCTGCGGCCTCCTTGACCATGGCCAGCGCCTTGATGAAATAGGGGTACATGCACAGCCGCACGCGGCTGATGTGGAAGTTGTCCAGTGCGCGCATGGTCTGCACGCCGAAATAGTACTCCTCAGGGATCTCCATATCGCCGAGCAGGTCATGCTCTTTGCGGGTCTTGCCCGACAGCGGCATTTTGGTAATGTCCATATGATGAATATTTTAAGATTAATCTTTACAGTATTCGGCCAACAGGATCGACATCTGCCCTTGCAACTCCGCCGCGGCACGGCCGGCGGCTTCGGCGAAATCGCGTCCGTTCGAGGCGTAGATAATTCCGCGCGAGGAGTTGACCAGCAGCCCGCACTTGCGGTTCATCCCGTACTTCGCCACCTCTTCGAGCGAGCCGCCCTGCGCTCCCACGCCGGGCACCAGGAGAAAATGGTCGGGCACGATGGCGCGCACGCTGCCGAGCTGCTGCGCCTGGGTGGCTCCGACCACATACATAGTATTGTCCTCGGTGCCCCATCCCATGGAGGTCCGGATCACCTGCTCGTACAGCATTCCTCCCCCGGCTATAGGCAGGGTTTCGAAGTCCTGCGCCGAGGCGTTGGAGGTCAGGGCCAGCAATACGGCCCATTTCCCGGCGTAGGCGTAGAAGGGTTCGGCGATGTCGCTGCCCATATAGGGCGAGAGGGTCACGGCGTCGAAATCCATCTCCTGGAAAAACACTTTGGCGTACATCTGCGAGGTGTTGCCGATATCCCCGCGCTTGGCGTCGGCGATAATAAATTGCCCGGGATAGTTTTCCCGCAGGTATTTGACGGTCTTGACCAATGCGTTCCACCCCTTTGTCCCGGCCGCTTCGTAGAAAGCGAGGTTGGGCTTGTAGCTGACGCAATAGGGGGCGGTGGCGTCGATAACGGCTTTGTTGAACTCGAAAATGGGATCGTCTGTGCCCAACAAATGCTGGGGCACTTTCTTCAAATCGGTGTCGAGGCCGACACAAAGAAAACTCCGCTTGGCCTGTATCTGCTCGAATAACTGCTGCGATGTCATATTCCTGTTTCTATTTAATCGCTCGTTTATTTCTCACTACCCGCACCGCACTGTCGCTTTTCTTCAGAAAAGCTCTGCAAAAGACTTTCGAGGATGCTGACACATCCTAAATCTATCACAGCCTTAGCTTTTGGGGGGGCGGTGAGCGGCGGCCAAAAGGTCGTTATTGCTTCAAGGCCGCCGTTACCGCGCCCCAAAGAATGAGGACTTCGGCAGACTGAGGAGTAGCGTAGCTATCTCA
>CAZAPI010000006.1:0-27791 GCA_964486945.1 uncultured Rikenella sp.
GGCGGCACCGTCGCATGTTTCGGCGATGATGTCGGGGGTGATGATCAAGATGGGTATTTACGGGATCGTGCGGGCTGCGCTGGCTCTGCGGCCAGAGGCGCTTTGGACGATGGGACTGCTGGTTTTCTCGCTGGGGGCGGCCACGGCGGTGTTCGGCATCGCACGGGCGGCGGTGCAGACGGATCTGAAACGGCTGCTGGCCTATTCTTCCGTTGAAAATATCGGTATCATCTGCCTGGGGATCGGCCTCGGGATGCTGGGCCGGGCACTGGGCAGCGATTTTATCGCTTATGCAGGTTTCGGCGGGGCTTTGCTGCATGTGCTGGGCCATTCGAATTACAAGGCGATGCTGTTCATGGGAGCCGGTTCGGTGGTGGCGGCGACGCATCACCGGGATATGAACCGGCTGGGCGGCCTGCTCCGGCGGATGCCGGTGACGGGAATTCTTTTCCTGCTGGCGGCAATGGCGGCCTGCGTGGCACCGGGGCTGGCGGGGTTCACGTCGGAGTTCGTTCTGTTCGACGGCCTGTTCGGCTCCATTACGCGGGGCGAACTGACGGTGGTGTCGGTGGCGGGGATCGTGGCGCTGGCTTTGGCGGGGGGGCTGACGCTGATGACCTTTACCAAGGCGTACGGGATCACGTTCCTGGGTAATCCGCGCAGCTGTGCGGCGCGGGATGCCAAAGAGGTGGGGATAGTCATGCTCTTGGCGCAGGCGCTGCCGCTGGCGGGGATACTGGTGGGGCCGTTGCTCTATCCGTACTTAGTGCTGGAAAATGCGGACGTGCTGTTCGGGGCGCGATACTATGCGCAGCCGGTGATCGACACGATGGTGACGGTCGAACTGGTCATGGGGGGAGTGGCGCTCTTTACCGCAGGATTGCTGTGGCTGAAGGTGTGGCTGAACCGTCGTTCGGGCGTGACGGTGGTGCGCAGGCCGACGTGGGGGTGCGCTTTCACGGCGCCGAATAAGCGGATGCAGTACACCGCGTCGTCCTATAACCGGGAACTCCAGACGATGTTGGGCGAACGGGGAGCGGAACGGCAGGTGCGGGAGCTGGCGGAGGAGGAGATCTTCCCGAAGGGGCATACGTTCTCGACGGAGGATAAGGACAGCACGGCGCGGGCGGTGACGCGGTGGATCTCGCACCAGCTGCGCCGCTGGACGGCGCGGCTGGCGCTGTTCCAGACGGGCAAGACGAACCACTATGTGCTGCATGCCCTGCTGCTTTTGGCGCTGGTGTTGGTGCTGACGTTGTGCGGGGTGTTGTAACGGTTTTGAACGGAAGATGGCTATGATACCTTTATTATTGATTCTGGTGAGCGCCTTGTTCGTGAAGGGGGTGATCAACAAGACGCGGGCGCGGCTGGCGGGGCGAACGGGCTACCGCTTTTTCCAGCCTCTGCTGACGGTGGGGGTGCTGTTGGGCAAGGGAGAGATTTACAGCACCTCGTCCACGTGGCTGACGCGGGTGGCTCCGGCGGTCTGTCTGGCTGCGACCCTCGGTGCGGCGTTGTTGCTGCCACTGGGGATTTTCCCGGCGGTCATTAGTTTCGACGGGGATTTCATCCTGTTCGCCTACCTGTTGGCGCTCAGTAAACTGGCGCTGGTGCTGACAGCGTTGGAGAGCGGGAGCAGTTTTCAGGGGATGGGCTCGGCGCGGGAGGTGCTCTTCTCGATGTTGGTGGAACCGTGCTTTTTCCTGCTGGTGGGGACGCTGGCGATGGTGACGGGCTGCGGGTCGTTCAGCGCGATCTTCGCGAAGTTCGACAATATGTCGGTCAACCTGCTGATGCTGTCGCTGATACTGGCCTACGCTTTCCTGAACGTGGCGCTGGTGGAGAACGGCCGGCTACCGGTGGACGATACGCGGACGCACCTGGAGCTGACGATGGTGCATGAAGCGATGGTGCTGGACCTGTCGGGGGTCGACCTGGCGTTCGTGCAGGTGGCGGGATGGCTGAAAATGTCGATGTGGGGGATGCTTGTGGTGAATATGCTGATCCCGGCGCGGACGGCGGGATGGCTGCTGGTGGTGTGGTTCCTGGTGGCGATGGCGGCTTACGGGGTGGTGATCGGCCTGGTCGAGTCGCTGATGGCGCGTAACCGGATGACCAGGAATGCGACTTACCTGGTGACAGTGTCGGTGATCGGTCTGCTGGGGTTCGCGGTGGCCTATGTGATGATGACGAGCGGATTGTAGGTGCGCTTGGGCGGCGAGTGTAGCGAGGTCCTGTTGAGGCTTTTGCCAGCTTGCCGGTAGTGGGTAGTTGCAGCCATTTCGGAGTGCCCGCGACACCGTCTGCCCGGCGTAAGGGCAGTGCCGTATTGCTCGGTGTGTCCGGAGGTACCTGCGGGCTCGCCGAAAGAGGAGAGATGGCTTTTCAGCGTCAGTTGAAAACTGGGCGCGCGGATCAAGAAAGATTCAGGACAGGCGGCGAGAAGCGACCGCGTTCGCGTTACGCCGCCGGGCTTGGTTGGGGTGCCAAACGCCAGTGCGGGGAGAGGGTTCCCATGGCAATGGCGGCCTCGGCGCGAGCGACCGCGTTGGTGGGCTTTGCTGGGGTGCGCCCGGGGGCGAATGATTCAAGAGCGAGTGGTGCCATCTCCGCATTGGCGGGCGGCCCGAAGATAAAGAATTAAGAAAAAAGAGGATATGTTGCTTTTATTCATTATAATCTACGCCGTGTCGTTGCTCTATATAGCAGTGACCGAGCGGTTCCGGCACTATGCGTGGCTGGTGGGGTTGCAGGGGTGGCTGCTGATGGGGATCGCCCTGATGCAGCTCGGGCCGGGCGAAAGCTGGGGCGCCAAAGTGTTCGTGGTCGCTGAAACGCTCCTGTGCAAAGGCATACTGGTGCCGTACCTGCTGTTCCGCATCATCCGCAACACGCGGATCAACCGGGTGAGCCGCAAATCGATGTCGGCGTTCGTCTCGATCCTGCTGTCGGCACTGGCGCTGGTGGCGAGCCTCTCCATTACGCACTGGGTGGGTGATTCGCAGGCCAATACGCTCTTCTTCGGGGTGTCGCTCTTCGGGCTGCTGGCGGGGCTGCTGCTCATTACCACGAGGCAGCGGATATTCTCGCATCTGGTGGGGTTCCTCATCATCGAAAATGCGGTGTTCCTCTTTTCGCTGGCAGTGGGGGCCGAGCTGCCGATGCTGGTCAATGTCGGCATCCTGCTCGACATATTGATGGGGGTGCTGATGCTGGGGCTGTTCCTCTCGAAGATCGGCGACCGGCTGCCGAACCTCGACAACGAAAAATTATCGTCCATAAAAGACTGATACGATGCTGATTAATCTGTTGATCATATCCTTGCTGACCGTCCTGCTCGTGGTGTTGTCGCGGCGGCGCATCTATGTGCAGTTCTTCGCCCGGCTTTTTTTCCTCGTACAGGTGGCTTTCGCCACGTGGGCGGTGCTGAACCGGGGAACGACGGTGCTGACTTATTTCACTTTCGATACGCTGGGGGTGACCTATTACGTGCTGATGGCGCTGGTGGGATGGATAGTCTGCTGGCAGAGCGGCCGTTACCTCGACCGCGAGTCGCTCCGCGAGAGCAAGATATACCTGGTCTCGCTGATCGCCCTGAACCTGGCGCTGACGGGGGTGTACTTTGCCAATAACATTACGGTGACGTGGATCTTCCTGGAGGCGACGACGCTGGCGGCGGCGGGGCTGACCTATCACCGGCGCACGATGCGAAGTCTGGAGGCGACCTGGAAATACATTTTCGTCAGCTCGGTGGGGATCGCGGTGGCTTATCTGGGTATTCTGCTCCTGAGTACGGTCTCGGCATCCGGCGGGGCCGGAGAGGCAGGGTATGTGGCCGATTTGTCGTATGCGGGACTGACGCAGGCGATCGCCGCGGGGGCGGGGAACGAGCTGTATGTCAAGCTGGCTTTCCTGTTCATCCTGGTGGGGTACAGCTCCAAACTGGAGGTGTTTCCCTTCTGCACGGTGGGGGTCGATGCGAACCACAGCGCCCCGACACCGGCATCGGCGTTCATATCTTCGGCTTTGGTCGGGGGAGGCTTCGTGGCGCTGCTGCGGGTCTATAAGGTGGTCCAGGGGTCGGCTCCGCTGGCGGCGTGGGCAGGACATGTGCTGCTGCTGGTGGGGGGATTGTCGCTGGTGATGGCGGCGGTCTACCTGGGCCGCACGCGGAACCTCAAGCGGCTGGCCGCCTATTCGACGGTCGAGAACAGCGGCCTGATGGCGCTGGGACTCGGGATCGGGGGCGTCGGGGTGTGGGCGGCGGTGCTGCATTCGCTGGCGCATACGCTGATCAAAGGCTCGTTCCTGCTGCAAATCAGTGTGGTAGGTAAAATGTACGGCAGCTACAAGGCGGTGCGGAACGGGGGCTATTTCCGGGCCGACCCGCTGGGAGCATTGGTGCTGGTGTGCTGTCTGATCGCGCTGATCGCTATGCCGCCGTCATTGCTGTTCCGTACGGAATACCTGATCCTGACCGGGATGCTCACGGAGGGGCTGTGGTGGATATTCATTCCGGTGGCGTTGCTGCTGGTGGCGGTGATCTACTGGCTCTGCGCCAAGATACTGCCGTTGCTGTCGCGGCCGGCGGACTTGTCGAAAATCGACCGGGAGGCCCGCAATCCGCTGCTCTCGGCGGTGCTTTTGCTGCTTTTGCTGCTGACTTTCGCGGCGGGAGTATGGCAGGCACCGGAATTGGTGGGGCTAATCGATACGATCGTTTACTGATGATGGAAGACAATACTTTGGACAGATGGTTCTCGTGCCGCCCGGCGGCCGGGGTGGGGCGCGTGGCGCTGGCGGAGGTGCCGCAGCTGCCGTATCCGGCTTTCGCGGCCGATATGCGGGCGTTGCTCGGCTCGGTTTCCGGGGGCGCCGATTTCTCGGAATCCAACCGGTGCGTGGCCTATTTCGCGGTGCCGGACGCTGCTTCGGGCGGCCTTTCGTTCTATGCGCTGGTGGCGCGGGATGCGGAGGGGGACGTGCTGGTGGCAGGCCATACGTTGGACTATTACCACGAAGGGTTCCTGGAGTCGCTGTCGCGGGATATTCCTGCACTGCATGTTTTCGAGCGGGAGATCACGGAACTTTACGGGGTGCATTTCGACGGACAGCCGTGGGACAAGCCGCTGCGCTATCCTTACAATCGGCATCACCGGGACGATTCGATAGATACCTATCCGTTTTACACGATAGAGAGCCGGGACCTGCACGAAGTGCATGTGGGGCCGGTGCATGCGGGGATCATCGAACCGGGAGCGTTCCGGTTCCTGTGCGACGGGGAGCGGATCGTGCATCTGGAGATCGCGCTGGGCTACCAGCACCGGGGAATCGAGTCTTTGATCGCAGGAACCTCGCACCGGCTGAGGCAGGCGGTGCTGGGGGAATCGATCGCCGGGGATACGGTTCTGGGGCATGGGATTGCGATGGCGGGAATACTGGAGTCGGGGGTGCCGGAGGGCTGGGAAGGGTGCGACGTGATCCGGTGCGAACGGGCGGTGGCGCTGGAGATGGAGCGGCTGGCGGTGCACCTGGGGGATACGGCGGCGCTGTGCATGGACATGGCTTACCAGACGGGTCATGTGGCGTGCGAGGCTCTGCGGACGCTGGTGATCAATGCGATGCAGCAATGGTGCGGTAACCGGTTCGGGAAAGGGTTGGTGCGTCCGTTCGGGGCGAATTACCGCTTGACGCTGGAACGGGCGAAATATATCGAATCGACGCTGACGGAGGTGATCGGGCGGTATCGGACGGTGGGACGCGACCTGCTCTCGACACCGTCGGTGCTGGCGCGGGTGGAGGGGATTTGCCCGGTGACGCGGGGACAGGCTCTGCAGGTCGGGGCGGTGGGGCCTTCGGCGCGGATGGCAGGGGTGCGCAGGGATGCGCGGTGTGCTTTCAATTCCTATTTGCTGGAGGGTTTCGAACCGGTGGTAATCGATGCGGAGACGGAGGGAGGCAACGGCGACCTGCTGTCGCGGCTGAAGATGAGGCTGCGGGAAGCGGAGGTGTCGTACGCGATGATTATGGCGGGTTGCAAGGAGCTGGCGGGGAAGTGGTTCGAGAGCTATCCGGCACCGGACTATTCCCGAGCTTTGGCCGGCGAGTCGCTTGTTTTCTCTTTGGCGGAGGGCTGGCGGGGCGAGATCTGCCACGTGGCGCTGACGGATGCGGCGGGAGAGCTGGCGGCGTACAAGGTGTACGATCCGTCGCTGCACAACTGGACGATGCTGGCGCTGTCGGTGCGGGGAGCGCAAATATCGGATTTCCCGGTGAGCAACAAGAGTTTCAACCTCTCCTATTGCGGGCATGATTTATAGATCGTTCGGTTAATGCTCAGCGAGCCGTGCGGGCCGGCCGCCCGGAAGGCTGGGTAGTTACGCCAGTAATAAAGGACGCAACGCGTCCCTCCCGGTCCCGTAGGGGTTTTTATGAGGGTTTGCGTCGCTTTATTAAAAAGCGTCCGGCCCGCACGGCTCGCTTCGCTCGCCGCCACTACAATCGCGAGCGAGGCTATGTAAAATAAACCGATTGTTAAACCCGAAAGATAGCTATGTTATTGACGAGCATTAAAGTGCTAATGCAGCACGGGACACAGTATATTCGGCATCTGGATCGAGTGAAACTGTGCGATGAGTTCCGCGGCCGGCCGGTGCTCCCTTCTGCGGGGCTCACGGCTGCCGTCGGGGCGGAGTTGTGCAGGTTGTGCCCAACGGGGGCGATCTCGTTCGGGCCGGGGCTTACGCTGGATATGGGCAAATGCCTGTTCTGCGGCGAGTGTGCGGTGCGGTTTCCGGAACAGGTGCGTTTTACGAACGATTACAGGCTGGCGTCGCCGACGCGCGAAGGGCTGGTCGTGACCGAAGGACAGGCGGTCGGGGAATGGAATTTCGATTACAACGCGGTGCGGCCGGAGATCGGGCGGATGTTCCGGCGGTCGCTGCATCTGCGCGAGGTGTCGGCAGGAGGGGATAACAGCTGCGAGATGGAGTTGGGGGCGGCGGGGAACGTCAATTTCGACATGGGGCGTTACGGGATCGAGTTCACGGCGTCGCCCAGGCATGCGGACGGGGTGGTGGTGACGGGGCCGGTGACGGCGAATATGGCGCGCGAACTGGAATCGACCTGGCAGGCGGTGCCGGAGCCTAAGGTATTGATCGCGGTGGGCGTGGATGCTATTTCTGGCGGCCTTTTCGCGGATTCGCCGGCGGTGAACCGGAAGTTTTTCGAGGTGCACAAGCCGGACTTGTATGTGCCGGGAAATCCGACCCATCCGATGACGTTCATTACCGGGGTGCGGGCTTTGATCCGGCCTCAGGCTGCGGCGGAGGATCGGGAGAACGGGGAGTAGAGCGGTGTTCGTTCAACGCCTGATTACGAACGTAGCGGCCACGGGATTGTGGTCGCTTTTTTTGAACCCTAAATCGACGGTCTCGAATACTACCGGTTCGATCCCCGGCCCGCACAGGGCGAAGTCGAGCAGGGTCGTGGTGGTGGTCGCCGGGTCGTAAGGTTCGTAGCCGTAGCGGGTGGAAGGGGTCGTGGGATCGTAGACGAAGGTCATGTCGGGCGGGAAGTCGCGGCGGTCGATCTGCAACGGGCTGAAATGCCGGTCTTCGACGGCGGCCCGGCTGGGCGTGTAGCCCGGCGGGTTGCAGTTCCAGTCGCCCATCGTGACGCTGTACCTCTTCCCGGCCAGGAAGCTGCTCAGGAAGGCCAGCTCCCCGCTCCGCATGTTCCCAGTGTCGTAGGCTGTGTTATGGGTGTTGTTGATGTAGAGCGTTCGCACGTTCCCGGCGGTGTCCCGCACGGGTATTGCGGCGCTCAAGAGGCACCGTTTGAGGTTGAAAAGCCGCACGGGAAAGGCGAATCCGCCGGGATAAGAGTAGCGGGTCACCTCTTCCGGTTTCCACCGGCTGAGGATCACGATGCCGCTTTCGACGCGCCCCATCGGGGCGGTCAAGGGGATCGGCACGAAGCCGGAAACGTAGTTGAAACCCCACCTGCCGAAATATCCGGGCAGCGCGGCGCGTATGGAGTCGTACTCGTTCATGCCGTAGCTGCGGCGCGAGTCGAAATCCACCTCCTGCAACAGGATAATGTCGGCTTTTTTAGCTGCGGCTTCGCGTTGCAGGAAGGAGATAATGCCGTGCAGGTTTTCCCGGGTGCGGGTCTCGGTAGTCCGCATCCGGGTCCCGCCGTCGTAAAAGAAGTCCATGTCGTCCCCTAACCCTGCGTACCCGATGTTCCACGAAATGATCCGCAAGGTGTCTCCCACCGATAAGGTGTCGCAGGTTTCGCCCGGCGATAGGGCGTAAGCGATCTCGATGGGAGCCGGCTTCCATTCGCGGGCCCACATCACGGCGATGAACAGCAGGAACCCAACAACGAGGATGCCGACGATACGGATCAGGATGCGGAGCAGGCGTTTCACGGGGATGATGGGGTTACGGTCTATCTCGTTCTCGCGTTAAATCTGACTGCGCACTGGCCGAAGTCCGGAGAATGCAACCGAGCTTCGAGCGTGTTGCGGACCTCCTTAAAGCGGGGGGTACAAAAGTCGAGAGTAGCGAAAACCGATCTCCTTACCGGATGACCTGTATGGTGTAGTCGGGCCGGAAGTTGACGATCGGCCACGCTACGTTTATGTATTTTCCGCCGCCCCCATGCTGCCGGAAGTCGTAGCTCACCTGCAAAAGCTGCGGGTCGTACCCTCGGTTGGCGATGCGGTCGGGCATGTCGGGGCCGAAATGTTTCAACGCTCCGGCGAAGTAGCGGATCATGTCGTAGCCCCGGAAAGCATACGGGCTCGGTGTCCCGTCGAACGAGTCGATATACTCCTGGTAGAACTTTGCCACGGCGGGGTCGCTGCGGTCGGCATGGTAAGAAGCCGGATAGTGTACGTTGAGCTTGTAGAACAGGTCGAGGTTGATGTTCGACAGCCATTCCCAGCGCGGGGTGCCGATCACGGTGATGCGGTAGCGGTTGTTGGTGTTGATCGAGCTGAGGTGGGACAGTACCCCCTCCAGTGCGTCAACCCGGTTGACGGGTACGAAGACGATGTTGTTGCGGTCTTTGTCCAGCGCGGCGTTCAGCCGCGCGTCCATCGCCTGGCTTTGGTCCCGTATGCCGGTGAAGGAGAGGGTGGAGACTTTGTCGCCGAGCTGCGCTTCGATCCGGGCGAGCACTGCGGTGTCGGGATGTTCCACGTGGTCGATCAAGACGAGGTTGGCATCTGCGCCCGGTGTGCCGGGCCGGCCGCCGAACATATCGAAGATCCGGTTGAACGACCGTTCTTCGGCCGGCGGGGCTTCGTAAACGTAGGGGTTATCTCCGTTTCCCACTGTGCCGAGCGGGCTGACGACCGGAATGCCTTTTTCTGCCGCGAATTCGGCCACGGGCCCGAACGCTTCGGCGTAAACCGGCCCGATAATCAGGTTGGCTTTGTCCAGTGCTCCCGACCGGATATGGTCGCGCACTTTCTCTTCCGATGCCCCGGTGTTCAGGAACCGGACGTTCACGGAGAGGCCTTCCGCTTTCAAGGCATTCAGTCCCAATAAGATCCCTTTGTAGTATTCCGAGAACCTGTCGTTGGTCTTCATTCCCGGCTGCATGGGCAGCAGGACGGCCACGTTCAGCGGCGCTCTTTTGTCGAACGGGTGCAGCCGTCCGTTGCGGTCGAATACCTGTCCCGCCTGGTCCGGCGCGGCGGCGAGGGTGTCGGTTCGCGTCGAAACGACCGGCTGTTCTTCGATCCGTACCGGCTGGCGCTGGCCGCCGGGATTTTCCGGCTGCTCAACGGTCGTGGGCGGAACGGACGGCCTTATGCGTTCGATCTGCGGCTGTGGCCGTTCCGGGCTTTGCTTTCCGGCCGATGAACCTGTGCCTGCCGTATGCTGATGTTGTTTCCGGGTGTTTTGCGGGATCAACAAGGTCTGTTTGTTCCGCAGCACGTCCCGTGTCAGGCTGTTGGCTTTCATGATCTCTTCCTGGCTCACGGCGTATGCCTTGGCGATGGCGTACAGGGTCTCTCCTTTCCTGACTTTGTGGATCAGGTATTGCTCGCCGCGGATGGTGATGCTGCGGTCGGAGGGTCTCACGCTGGTCTGGGCTGCGGCGTCGGGCATGGCCGCGCCGCATAGGAGGAGCAGGAGTGCGATATGCAACAGGTATCGGGCCATAAATGTCTATTTTTTCGTCGGGCTCGGTACGGTTTCGAGCCGGAGCCGGGTGAGGACCTGTTTGGTGTTGAGGGGAAAATCGCCGTTGAGCATCCAGCTGTAGTAGCTGGGCTCGGAGGCGAAGACCTCTGCGACGGGCCGCCCTTTGTGCTTGCCGAAATTGAATACCGGCACGTCGTTGTCGTTGAGCACGATGCGTCCGGCGAAGTCCACGTTGCGGTTCATCCGGGTGAAGTCGGCCAGGAAGTCGATGTCGTTCTCCAGATCGTCCGGGTAGTGGTCGAGCTGTGCTTTCAGCACGTCGTAGGTCGCCCGTATGTCGGCCTCGGCGGAGTGGGCATTCTCGAGCTCGGTGCCACAGTAAAATTTATGGGCTGCTGCCAGCGTCCGCTGTTCCATCTTGTGGAAGATGTTCTGCACGTCGACGAATTTCTTGCCGCTCAGGTCGATCTCGACTCCGGCCCGCATGAATTCCTCCACCAGAATAGGGATGTCGAATTTATTCGAGTTATACCCTGCCAGATCTGCCCCTTTGATAAAAGCGGCCAGCGATTTGGCGATCTGCGGAAAGGTCGGGCACTCTTTGACGTCGTCGTCCGTGATTCCGTGGATGGCGGTGGACGCTTCCGGAATGTGCACGCCGGGGTTGATGCGCCGGGTCTTGACCTCTTCGTCTCCGTTGGGATGCACTTTGATGAGCGATATTTCGACGATATGGTCTTTGGCGGGATCGACTCCCGTGGATTCGATGTCGAAGAAGATGATCGGGCGTTTGAGTTTCAGTTCCATGGCGATGCCCCTGCGTTACGCGTTGATCATCATGGGCATCAGCAGCATCAGGAGCGATTCGCCTTCGGTGTCGTTTTCCGACGGGAAGAAGAGGCCCGGACGCGTGGAGTCGGCCAGCTCGATCGATACTTCCGGCGAGTGGATGTTCCCCAGCAGGTCCAGCAGGAACGACGAGCGGAATCCGATCTCGATCGGCGAGCCGTCGTAGTTGCAGTTGATATTGTCTTCGGCCGACGCGGAATAGTCGATGTCTTGCGCCGAGAGGTTGATGTTTCCGGCGGTCAGGTCGAGTTTGATAAGCTGGTTGGCCTGGTTGGAGCAGACCGACACCCGTTTAATGGAGTTGAGCAGCTCGACGCGGTCTACCAGCACTTTGTTCGGGTTGTTGTTCGGGATGACTGCATTGTAGTTGGGGTAGTTCCCTTCGATCAGGCGGCACACGATCTTGTGCTTGGGCAGGGTGAAGATGGCGTTCTTGTTGTCGAAAGTGACGGTCACCATATCTTCGGCATCCCGCGAGAGCAGGTTCTTGAGCAGGTTGGCCGGCTTTTTGGGCAGGATGAACGACGCTTCTTTGTCCGAAGTCACATTGGCGTTCTTGAAAAGGGCCAGCCGGTGCGCGTCGGTGGCTACGAACGAGATTTCTTTCGGCGACAGGCCGATGTTGATCCCGTTCATCACCGGGCGCAGTTCGTCGTCGGCGGTGGCGAAAAGCGTCTGGGTGATCCCGTCGCCCAGTGCGGGCGCGGGAATGTAGAAGAGCGTGGAGGATGTTTCCTCCACGGCCGGCAGCTCCGGATAGCCCAGCCCGGTGATCCCCGGAATGCTGAGTTTCCCGGTCTTCCAGCTGATGGTCACTTCCCAGCTCTCCTTGTCCACCGAGATGGTCAGGGGCTGTTCGGAGAACTCCTTGATGGAGTCGGTGATGCGGCGCGCCGGTATGGCCACCACGCCGTCGCCGTTCTGGTTGTCCACTTCGAGGGTGGAGATCAGGGTGGTCTCCAGGTCGGATGCGGTGATCTTCAGCTGGTTGCCCGACAGGTCGAACAGAAAGTAGTCGAGGATCGGCAGGGTGTTCTTGTTGCTGATGACCTTGCCGATGGATTGGAGGTTGTTCGACAACTGGGTGCTGGATATGATGAATTTCATAACAGGGAATGTGTTTTTCGTTTGACAATACCAAACAAAGGTAGTGTTTTTTATAGTTCTGCCAAAGTGCTTACGGCGGGTATTTTGCGGTGTTGTCCATTCGGTGCGGTTGCCGGGAATAGGGAGGCGGGGAGCGTAAAGGGTCGGGGCGGTTTCGGCGAGTTCCGCGCAAGATGTGGTAAGGGCTAAGGCGTCGCAGGCTAATTAGTCTTGGTGACGGATATACAAAAAGGCCCGGAATCCGTAGGGAATGCCGGGCCATGATGGTTAGTGGAAAGAGGCGGCCTGCGTCAGGCGTGCTGGGTCAGTTTCGTCAGCGCAGTCTCGACCATGCGCTGCACGAAAGGCGCATAGTCCGGCTGGCTGTCGCCTGCCACGCGCTGGGCGATGATGGTGCAGAGGGTCAGGGCGCGGTGGCCCATCAGGGCCGAAAGGCCGGCGATGGCGGAGCTCTCCATTTCGAAGTTGGATACCCGCAGTCCCTCGAACTCGAACCGCTCGATCTGTTCTATGTAGTCGGGATGGGCCAGCGGCAGGCGCACGACGCGTCCCTGCGGGGCGTAAAATCCGGGTGCGGACAAGGTCAGGCCCGGGGTCGCCGCGTCGCTGAACAGTGCGATCATCTCCGGGTCGTTAGGTACGAAGTAGGGCCGGGCCAGCCGTTCGCCCCAGCGGGTCTGTTTTACGAAGGCCTCTTCGATGCGGCGGTCGCAGACGGCGTCGCTGTCGGAGTAGAAGTTCAGCAGGCCGTCGATGCCTCCCGATACGGCGGACATCACCAGGTCGCCCAACCGGATGTCCGGCTGCACGGCGCCGCTGGTGCCGAGCCGCACGATGCGCAGGCTTTTGCGTTCGGGCCGGGGTTTCACGGTGCGGGTGGCGAAATCGACGTTGGCCAGCGCATCGAGCTCGTTCATGACGATGTCGATGTTGTCGCAGCCGATGCCGGTGGAAACCACCGTGAGGCGCACGTCGTTGAGGGTCCCGGTGTGGCACCGGAATTCGCGGTTGGCGGAGCTGCTCTCGATCCGGTCGAAGTGGCTGGCTATCATGCTGCTGCGGTCGGGGTCGCCGACCAGGATCACCGTGTCGGCCAGTTCGCCGGGTTTCATGTGGAGGTGGAAGACGGAGCCATCGTCGTTGACGATCAGTTCCGAGGAGGGTATGGTGCGCATAAGGCTTGGTTTTTCGTTTATTTCATGGGGCTGTAGGAACTGCCGGATGGTGAGTCGGTGTCGGCGGCGTAGGGGCTGAGGGGTTGTTTTTTCATGGTGTTTCGAACACGGATATGTTTCCCAAATGTAATCATTTGGGGAACGGTTTGAAAATGTTTTGTTACCGGATGTTCATAGAGCTGGCTTTCGAGGTCTTTTTTTGCAGCATTTCGGGGGGGGCTGCGCAGGTGATGCGGCTGGTTCCGCTGGTCTTGAGGGTGAAGTCGCCGGCGGTGACTTTGGCGGCCTCTTCGGTCGGGATGCCGTCGAACTGTTTGATGCTGACGACAGCCGTGAGTTTGCCGACTCGGTATTGGCCGTTAAGGTATTGCGGCCTGTCGTTTTTCATGCCGAGGGTCGGTTTGCCGTTTTCGGGCTTGCAAATGAGGTGGGGCGGCTGTCGATGCGGTCTTGTCGCTTTGCTTGATGGCGGTGTTGAAGGCGAAGTCTGCTTCCGCTCGGTCGACGGGCTGGTTCTGGAGTTTGGTTTCGACTACCCACGTGGTGGTCTGGGTCGTTTGGCGGGCTTTGTTTTCGTCTTCTTTTTGGGGGAGGGTTGATGCAAAGGAGCGGCAGGGCGGCAAAGAACGGGTGTCTCATGACGGTAGTATTTTTCAGTTCTTATTAGGTCCGGCGACCGGTTGCGGTGGGTGACTCATTTTAAATGCCTGGGGCGTGTCTTGCGGATTATCCTTTTCTGATGTCAGTGGTGTATTGTGGGTTTATTTTATTGAATATCATGTGTTGATGTATTTTCAGCGGCGATGGAAGTGTCTGATTTTTTGATGCCGGATATTTAACTCTTGGACACCTTCTCGGAGGTCCCGAAAATTTCGTTATTTTTGTATGCTGCTTGCAGGGCGGGGAGTATGGTGCTCCGGACCGAACGGGGTGATTTTAACGGTACGATTTTCGTAAATATTCCGCGAAGCGGTCAGCCCGGAGCCCCTCTGCGGAAGCCCGCAATTCAGGTTGCGAACCTTTCCGCAGGCTGCGGGACGAAAAATTACTGTTTAACCGTGCTTTTTTACACTGAATACGTTTACACCATATGAAGAATATCCGTAACTTCTGCATTATCGCGCATATCGATCACGGTAAATCGACGTTGGCAGACCGCCTGCTGGAGGTGACCAAAACGGTCACCGAACGGGAATTGCAGGCGCAGGTGCTGGACGACATGGACCTGGAGAAGGAGAAGGGCATTACGATCAAAAGCCACGCGATACAGATGGAGTATGTGCAGGACGGGGAGAAATACATCCTGAACCTGATCGACACCCCGGGCCACGTGGACTTCTCGTACGAGGTGTCGCGGGCTATCGCATCGTGCGAGGGGGCCTTGCTGGTGGTGGACGCGACGCAGGGGATTCAGGCGCAGACCATTTCGAACCTCTACCTGGCGCTGGGGAACGACTTGGAGATCATCCCGGTGCTCAACAAAATAGACATGGCCTCGGCGATGGTCGAGGAGGTGAAAGACCAGATCGTGGACATGCTCGGCTGCAAGCGGGAGGAGATCCTTGCGGCATCGGGCAAGACGGGCGAGGGGGTCGAAGAAATATTACGGGCCATCGTGGAGCGGGTGCCGGCACCGAAGGGATCGGAGGAGGCGCCTCTGCAGGCGCTGATTTTCGACTCGGTGTTCAATCCGTTCCGGGGGGTGATCGCCTACTACCGGGTGATGAACGGGGTGATCCGCAAGGGGGAGAGGGTCAAATTCTTCAACACGGGAAGCGAGTACGAAGCGGACGAAATCGGGGTGTTGAAACTCAAGATGTCGCCGCGCAACGAAATCAAAGCGGGGGACGTGGGCTATATCATTTCGGGGATCAAGAACTCGGTGGACGTGAAGGTGGGGGACACGATCACTTCGGTGGAGAATCCTTGCACAGAGGCGATTGCGGGGTTCGAGGATGTCAAGCCGATGGTCTTCGCGGGGCTTTACCCGGTGGAGACGGACCAGTACGAGGACTTGCGTGCGTCGCTCGAAAAATTGCAGCTGAACGATGCGTCGCTGACTTACGAACCGGAGTCGTCGCTGGCGCTCGGATTCGGCTTCCGATGCGGGTTCCTGGGGCTGCTGCATATGGAGATCATCCAGGAGCGTTTGTTCCGGGAGTTCAACATGGACGTGATCACGACAGTGCCGAACGTCTCCTACAAGGTGTTCACCACCAAGGGGGAAGAGTTTATGGTACACAATCCGTCGGGGTTGCCGGAGCCGAACTATATCCTCAATCTTGTGGATATAGTTCGGCTCCGTCGGGGTTGCCGGAGCCGAACTATATCCACAAGATTGAGGAACCGTATATCCTGGCGCAGGTGATTACGAAGACGGAGTATCTGGGGGCGATTATGAAGCTGTGTATCGAAAAACGGGGGGTGCTGCTGAACCAGAATTTCATCACGACGGACCGGGTGGAGGTCAATTTCGATATGCCGCTGGCGGAGATCGTGTTCGACTTCTACGACAAGCTCAAGAGCGTGTCGCGGGGCTACGCCTCGTTCGATTACCATATGTCGGATTACAAGCCGTCTCGGTTGTCGAAGCTGGATATTTTGCTGAATGGGGAGCAGGTGGATGCGCTTTCGTCGCTGATCTATGTGGATCATGCGTATGATTTCGGGCGCAAGATGTGCGAGAAGCTCAAGGAGCTGATCCCGCGCCAGCAGTTCGATATTGCGATCCAGGCGGCGATCGGGGCGAAGATCATCGCGCGGGAGACGGTCAAGGCGGTGCGCAAGGATGTGACGGCGAAGTGTTACGGGGGGGATATCTCGCGCAAGCGCAAGCTGCTCGAAAAACAAAAGGCGGGGAAGAAACGGATGCGTCAGGTGGGGCGTGTGGAGGTGCCGCAGGAGGCGTTCCTGGCGGTGCTCAAGATGGATTGATGCGGTAATTTTTCCGTTTTGTATCTACTCGCACCGCCTTTTTACTTTCAGTATCCGGCGGCGCGGGCAGCGGGCCCGTTGGGGCTTTTGTTCGGGGCAGTTACAGCTAATACGGAGTGTCCGCGGTACCGTCGCCCGGTGTAAGGGCGGTATCCTCCGAGCCCGGAGGTGTCCGCCCCCGCCGGGCAGGAGGCGAAGGCGTTTCGCGGTGTCGCCCGGTGCTCGATCCGGGCTGTAATTATCCTAATTTTACGGGGTTGCAAATGTCTCGGCCCGAGACGGTCCGGTCTCGGCTATTCGACCCTGTCCCGAAACAGAAGCCGGAGAGGTTGCGGATCTTTTCCGCAGGTTGTTTTTGTCGGAATCCGATCTGATTTATTTCACGATATTGGCCAGCACGCGGATGTCTCGTGCCGGGCGCGCCGGATCGTTGGTCACCACGGTGATCCCTTCCGACAGCCGCCCGGAGGCTCCCTTGGTATCGAGCGTCACCGTCAGGGTCGCCGTGTCCCCCGCTTTGATGACCGTCTTGTCGGCCTTGGCCCGGATGCGGCTGCCGCTGGGGCCGATGTGACGGATGATCAAATCTTTCTCGCCTCCGTTGGTGATCTGGAACTGGCGCGTCAGGGTCTTACCTTGAGGCTGGTCGCTGAAATGGTAGAAGAAAGAGGAGTAGTCGGCGCGGGGAGCGAGCTTCAGCTCGGCGCGCGAAAGGGCCGAGAAGTCCTCGGCGAAGATAACGGTTGCCTCCACGGGATCGGGCTGCTTCACGCCGTTGACCGTCAGGGCGAAGCCGAAAGCATATTTGCCCCAGAGGTCGGTTTCGGAGGCATCGAGGGTCATTACGATTTCGCTGCGCTCGCCGGGTGCGAGGGTTGCTTTCCGGGGCCGCACGGTCAGCCAGGAGGGCAGCGACGAGGCGTCGATCCCGACCCGGACCGGGTTTTTGCCGCCGTTGGCGATACCCAAGGTTCGGACAGTGGCCTTGCCGCGCGGCAGGGTGCCCAGCACGAGGTTCCGGTCGGCGATGCGCAGGCCATCGGCCACGCGGAACGGGTAGTCGTCTTGAATGGTGCGCGGCCGCCCCTCGACGTTGCCGGTGATGGTCAGCCGGATGCTGCTGCGAGGGTCGTTGCTCTGGATGCTGATGACTTTCTCGAACTTGCCGGGGCGGTTGGTCGGGTCGAATGTGATTTTGATGTCGCCCGATTGGCCGGGCAGCACAGGCTCTTTGCTGAACTGCGGGTAGGTGCAGCCGCACGAGACGCCGACGCTGTTGATTACCAGCGGCAGGGTGCCTTCGTTCCGGAACCGGAAGGTGTGGCTCACGTCGCCGTCCACCTCTTTGATGTTTCCGAAATCGTAGGTGTAGGTTTCGAAAACCATTTTGGCGGTCTTCAGCCCTTCGGCCCGGGCCGCACCGTATAGGCCCGGCAGCAGGGCGAGCCATGCGATCAGCTGTTTCATAGCATTCGGTTTATTTCAGGAAATGGGTGGCGGCCCGACCGCTTCGCCGTCGGATCACGATGGTGAAGTCCCGAACCGGATCTTTACCCGATGCGATGGTGATAAATACGTCGGCATCGACCTGCGTATAGGGGTGGGGAAAGAGGTCGCGGACGTTGTTCCAGATCCGGATGTTGTCCGCATGCCGGGCCAGCGACACGGCATCCTCCGGTACAAAAGGCCGCAGGATGAAGCTGTTGCATTCGATCCGTATAGGGCTGTCGTTCATCGTTCCGGGGTTTAGGCGTCGATCACGCCGGAGCCGATCAGCTCGCCGTCCGGGGCGTACCATGCGGCAAACTGGCCCGCCGTGATGCCGCGCTGCGGCTCGGCGAAGTCGATCACGCCCCATCCGTTTTCGTCGATATGCAGTGTGGCTCTCTGTAAAGGCTGCCGGTACCGGATGCGCACGAGGTAATCCCGACAGGGGTCGGTGGCGGTCATGGCCAGGTCGGGCCGCACCCAGTGCATTTCGTCGGGCCGTATGCGCAGCCCTTTGCGGTAAAGTCCCGGATGCCGGTCGCCCATGCCGACGTAGATCGTGTTGCTTACCACGTCTGTGGCGATCACGAAGAGCGGTTCGGGTTTGCCTCCGACGTTCAGCCCTTTGCGCTGTCCGATGGTGTAGAAGTGCGCTCCATTGTGTTCGCCGACTTTCGTGCCGTCGGTTTCTTTATACGTATAGGGCGCGTAGGGGTCGTGCGCGGGATCGGCGTATCCCGCCCAATCCTGCGGGATTTCTATAATGGCGCCCCCCGGCCGTGCAGCCAGCTTCTGCTGCAAAAAGACAGGCAGGTCCACCTTCCCCACAAAGCATATCCCCTGCGAATCTTTCCGTTCGGCGGTGGCGAGCCCCTGTTCGGCAGCGATGCGCCGCACCTCCGGTTTTTCTAAATCTCCGATAGGAAACAAGGCTTTCGAGAGCTGTTCCTGATTGAGCTGGCAAAGAAAATAGCTTTGGTCTTTGTTGTGGTCGTCGCCGGCGATTAAACGATGATAGGTGTGCCCGTCAGTCGGGCTGACGAGGGTGTCGGTCTTGCAGTAGTGTCCGGTCGCCACGTAGTCGGCCCCCAGATCCAAGGCGGCCTTGAGGAAGGCGTCGAACTTGATCTCGCGGTTGCAGAGCACGTCCGGATTGGGGGTCCGTCCCCGTCCGTATTCGGCGAACATATAGTCCACCACCCGCTGCCGGTACTGGTCGCTGAGGTCGATGAAGTGGAATTCGATGTCTAGTTTCTTGGCCACCAGCTCGGCGAAGACGCGGTCGTCGTACCACGGGCAGTCGCCGGCCAGGGTGCCGGTGGTGTCGTGCCAGTTGCGCATGAACATCCCCACGACGTCGTAGCCTTGTCTTTTCAGCACCCACGCGGCGACGCTCGAATCCACGCCGCCGGACAGGCCGACGACCACGCGCTTGTTCTTTTTTTGCATGTTGTTTTCCATAAGTGTCGCGCCGTCAAAGATAACGGTTTTCGTCGGGATTTTTGTATGGGTGTTCCGGGAACGGTTTCAAAAGGTTAAGTTATTAACAGCCGGGCGGAGTGGGGCTGTGCGGCGACCGTTTCTCCCGGCGGGAGCGGCAAGGGGGTAATTACGCCCGGCACGCGCAGCGCAGGCGGCCGCCGTTTTAGGAGCAGATCGGTCGTAACATTGTAGTACTTTACCGGTCGGCGACACCGAAAAAACATTACCTTTGTTTACTCAGAGAAAATTCAAAGCTCACGTTATGCCGAAGATTTCGCGGACCGGCCACGAGGTGCCGGCCTCACCCATCCGAAAACTCGTCCCTTATGCCGACGAGGCCAAGCGCCGGGGCGTGCATGTCTATCACCTGAACATCGGGCAGCCGGATATTCCCACGCCTGACGAGGCGCTGGCGGCGATCCGGGGGATCGACGTGCGGACGATAGCCTATACCCATTCGGCGGGGATCGAGAGCTACCGCAAAGGGCTGGCGCAATTTTATACCGACCGGGGGTTGCCGCTCACGGGCGAGCAGATCATCGTGACGGCGGGGGGATCGGAGGCCATTCTCATGGGGATGCTGGCGATCTGCGACAAGGGGGACCAGATCATCGTGCCGGAGCCGTACTATGCCAATTACAACGGTTTCGCGGCGGAGGCGGGGGCCGAGATCGTGCCGGTCAGGTCGTTCATCGACGATGATTTCGCACTGCCGCCGATCGCGGAGTTCGAAAAACTGATTACGGACAGGACGCGGGGGATTCTTATTTGCAACCCGAACAATCCGACGGGGTACCTGTACAGCAGGGAGGAGATCCTGCAACTGCGGGATATCGTGCTGCGGCACGACCTGTTCCTGATGGCGGACGAGGTGTACAGCGATTTCTGCTACAACGGGGCCAAGCACCATTCGGTGCTGGAGCTGGAGGGGATGGACGAGCATGTGATCATGATGGACTCGATTTCGAAGCGGTTCAGCATGTGCGGGGCGCGGATCGGAGCGCTGGTGAGCCGGAACCCGCAGGTGATCGACGCGGCCCTGAGGATGGGGCAGGCGCGGCTTTGCGCGTCGTATATGGGGCAGGTGGCGGCGGAGGCGGCCTTGCACACGCCGAAAAGCTATTTCACGACGGTGCATGACGAATACGAGGCGCGGCGAAATTTCATGGTCGGTGCGCTGAACCGGATGGAGGGGGTGAAGTGTCCGATGCCGCGCGGGGCGTTCTACGCAATTGCGGAACTGCCGGTGGACGACGCGGACCGGTTCGCGCAATGGATGCTGGAACATTTCGAATACAAGGGCAATACGGTGATGGTGGCCCCGGCTTCGGGATTCTACGCGAAGCCGGAAGCGGGACGTCGCCAGGTACGGCTGGCTTATGTGCTGAATATCGACGACCTGCGTGGGGCGATGGAGACGTTGGAGGTGGCGCTGAAGGCGTATCCGGGGAGGACATTGTAATTCCCGGTGCTTTTTGTTCCCGCGGCGGCGGAGGGCTGGCGACAGATGCCGCTACGGTGAGAGATGCCCCATGGTAATGGCGGGCCGGAGCCTGCGGAGGTCGAGGCCGAGCTTGCGAGGGTTGCAGCCTTTCGCATCCGGAGACTGCGCCTGTGCGGCTCGTAGAACCGCCCAGGGAAGGTCTGCTTTAACGGCGTGCCGCCCACGAGGCGCCGAAGCCGAGCCGATGATATGCGGAATATTGACGGTGAGTCAGGCGGCAGGGGCAGTGCGAAACGGCTTGATTTGATGATTATTTAGAAAATGCAATATCCGACCGCAGTCCGGTATGCCGAAACGATACTGAACCCCGACGGGCTGCTGCGCAGCCTGCCGGGGCTTTCTTCATCCGTGCCGCCCGATTTCTCGTCGGGAACTTACGGCGTGGTGTTCCGGGTGGAGGTGGCGGGGAAACCGTTTGCCCTCAAGTGCTTTACGCGTCACCAGCCGGGCCGGACGGAAGCGTACCGGCGGATCGTCCGGATACTGGACGGCGTGCGTGAATCGGAGGAGGGTAGCCGGTACCTGGTGCCTTTACAATGGCTGGAGGACGAGATCACGGTGTTCGGCGAAGACGATTCCGCTGCGGTGTATCCGGCTGTGTTGATGGACTGGGTCGAGGGACGGTCGCTGACCCGCGAGATCGCGGCGGCGGTTTCGTCATCGGACAGGGAGGCTTTAAGGCGCTTATCCGAGGCGTTCGACAGAATGGTGTTGTGGCTCCTGGCACAGCCGTTCGCACATGGCGACCTGAAACCGGACAATATCATGGTGCGACCCGACGGCGGATTGGCATTGATCGACTACGACGGGCTCTACCTGCCGGAGATGGCCGGTGAGCGGGCGCGCGAGATCGGCACCGAGGGATTCCGCCATCCGGATCGGTCGGAAACGGTTTTCGACAAGCATATCGACGATTTCCCGGCGGCGCTGATCAGCCTCGGCCTGCGGGCACTGGCACTTTGGCCGGAACTGTACGGGCAGTTCGGCGGGACGTCGGCGCTGCTGTTCGATCCGCAGCTTCTGGCGGGAAGGGATTGTCCGGCATACAATCATTTGAAAAATACGGAATTGGCGGCCGATCCGCTGTTCGCTATGCTGGGGTCGGGTGCGGAACGGTTCGACGGGTTGCCGGAGGCTTTGGCGGCGCACTTGCCTGTCGGGGCGGATGTCGGGGGGACGGCATACGATTATATGGGCGAGGTCGGGCACGAGGGCATCCGGCTGGTGCGGCGCGGGGGTAAATACGGCTTTGTGGGGGCGGACGGACGGGTTGTGGCGGAGTGTGTTTACGACCGGGCGCGGGAGTTTTCGGAGGGTGCGGCGGCGGTGTGCCGGAAGGGGTTGTGGGGTTTTATCGGCACGAAGGGCGAGTGGCTGCGGGAGCCGGAGTACGAGGATTGCGGTGATTTTTCGGAGGGGCTGGTGCCGGTCTGTATCGGCGGCAAATGGGGCTTTGCGGACGGGGAGTTCAGGCTTCTGTCCCGGCCGAGGTTCGATGATGCGTGGCCGCTCTCGGAAGGGAGGGCGCTGGTGCGGAAAGGTTCTTTATACGGATATGCGGGGCCGGACGGGAGGATGGCGATCCCGGCGCGCTACGATTTTGCGCAGGGATTCCGCGAGGGGGCGGCGTGCGTGATGGTGAACGGCCTGTACGGCTATATCGACCGCCGGGGACGCTACTTAGTAGAGCCTGAGTTCGATTATGCGCGGCCCAAACGCGATGGCCGCGCGTATGTGGAGCGGGACGGGAGAGGGAGCGAGATCCTTATCTGACAGGGGGCTGGGGGCGACTCTGTCCCAAGCGGCCTTTCGGGGTTCGCGCACTTGAAAAGTATTCCGCAAAGGGTTTATTGGGGGCTTTGTTTGATCCGGATCAGGGCCAGCGCATATAGAAAGCCTCTCTTCGCCGTTGAACGGAACGGTGAATGCGGCAGTTTGCCGGTCGGTTCCCGGCGATAGAATGCCTCTTTGAGGGCCGGATCGGGTCGATGGCTTGGAGGTATTTGGCGATAAAAAAACAGGTCTTGGGAGCCTTCGTAAACGTGCAGCCGTCTGATGCAGTAGTTTGTGCAGAGCCATGCGTGGCTGTCGCTGTGATAGTTCCATTCGGCCGCAATGCCGAGTCGGGCAAGTGCCGTGACTGAAGCTGTGAATGTCGGATAACCTGTTCTCAGTGCGTTTTCCAGCATTGCGGTGTCGGGAAATTGTTCCCGGTCTTTCGTTCCATGGCTGTGGAATGCGAAAAGCGGGAACAGGTTCGGCCCGGCTCCCGCTTGCGAGTATAATCTTTTCAGTTAAAAACGTTATGCTTTGCTTCGGATGTAGTTGTCGATGGCGGCAGCTGCTTTGCGCCCGGCACCCATGGCGAGGATCACGGTGGCTGCACCGGTCACGGCATCGCCACCGGCGAAAACGCCCTCGCGGGTCGTAGCCCCGTCGTCACCGGCTTCGAGGCATCCCCGCCGGTTGACCTCCAGACCCGGCGTAGTGGCTGCGATCAGCGGGTTCGGGGAGGTGCCCAGGGCCATAATCACCACGTCGCACGGGATTTCGAACTCCGAGCCTGCGATCTCGACCGGCGACCGGCGACCCGATGCGTCCGGTTCGCCCAGCTCCATCCGCACGCACTTGATGCCGCTCACCCAGCCGCGCTCGTCGCTGAGGATCTCCACCGGGTTGGTGAGCATCCGGAAGTCGATGCCCTCTTCCTTGGCGTGGTGCACCTCTTCGCGCCGGGCCGGAAGCTCGGCTTCCGAACGGCGGTAGACGATGAAGGATTCGGCCCCCAGTCGTTTGGCGGTGCGCACGGCGTCCATCGCCACATTACCGCCCCCCACGACAACCACCCGGTTGCCTGTGTAGATAGGCGTGTCGTATTGTTCGTCGTAAGCGTGCATCAGATTGGTGCGGGTCAGGAACTCATTGGCCGACACCACGCCATTCAGGTTCTCGCCCGGAATGCCCATAAATCGGGGCAGCCCGGCCCCGGAGCCGATAAACACGGCCTCGAAACCCTCTTCGTCCATCAACTGGTCGACGGTGACGGTGCGCCCCACTACCACGTCGGTCTCGATTTTGACGCCGAGTTTGCGGACGTTCTCTATTTCCGGCTCCACGATCGTCTTCTTCGGCAGGCGGAATTCGGGTATGCCGTATTGCAGTACGCCCCCCGGACGGTGCAGCACTTCGAAGATCGTCACTTCGTAGCCCAGCTTCGCCAAGTCTGCAGCGCAGGCCAACCCTGCCGGTCCCGACCCGATCACGGCCACTTTGTGTCCGTTGCGTGCCGCAGGTTGGGCCAATTTGACTTGATTTTCCCGTCCCCAGTCGCCCACGAAGCGTTCCAGTTTGCCGATTGCCACCGGTTCGCCCTTGACGCCGAGGATGCACGCCCCTTCGCACTGGGTTTCCTGCGGACAGACGCGCCCGCAGACCGACGGCAGCAGCGAGTCTTGCGCGATCACCCGCGCGGCGGCGGCAACGTCGCCCTCTGCGAGCTGGTGGATGAAGTCGGGTATCCTGACCGACACCGGACATGCCTCCACGCACCGCGGCTTCTTGCAGCCGAGGCAGCGGGTGGCCTCTAATGTCGCCTCGCCGAGGTCGTAGCCGTAGCAGACCTCCTCGAAATTGGTGGCCCGAACTTTCGGGTCCTGTTCCCGGACGGGAACTCTGGGTATCTTGTTTGCCATGTTGAGTCTTTGTTTTACAGCCCGATGTTGCATTTGTGTCCGGCGGCCCGCTCCGCCTCTTTGGCCCGGCGGCGCTCCTCGATGGTGCGGTACATGCCCTGCCGCCGTATCGCTTCGTCGAAATCGACCTGGTGGGCGTCGAATTCCGGCCCTTCGACACAGGCGAAGCGGGTCTTGCCGCCCACAGTCACCCGGCACGCGCCGCACATCCCGGTACCGTCCACCATCAGGGTGTTGAGGCTGACAATGGTCGGGATGTTCAGCTCTTGGGTCGTGAGGGCCACGAATTTCATCATAATCATCGGCCCGATGGCGACCACGAGGTCATAACGGTTGCCCCGTTCGGTGACGAGCTCTTTCAATAGGTTGGTCACCAGTCCTTTGTATCCTCTCGTGCCGTCGTCGGTGGCGATATGCATGTTCGGGGTCAGGGCCCGGAATTCGTCTTCCAGCAAGATCAGACTCTCGTTCTTGGCCCCGATAATGACGTCGGCCTGCACGCCGCGCTCGGCGAGCCACTTGACCTGCGGATAGACCGGTGCCGCCCCTAGCCCCCCGGCGACGAACATAAATTTCGTAGAGGCCAGTTTCTCCGGGCTGAAATGGATGAATTCCGAAGGATGGCCCAGCGGCCCGACGAAGTCGGCGAAGCTGTCGCCTTCGTTTAAGGCCACGATGCGCATGGTCGATGCGCCGATGGCTTGTATCACGATGGTCACGGTGCCTCGCTCGGCGTCGTAGTCGCAGATGGTCAGCGGGATGCGTTCGCCTTTCTCGTCGACGATGACGATCAGGAACTGCCCGGGCTGGGCGGCGCGGGCTACGCGCGGCGCTTCGACTTCCATCAGGTAGATGGAGGGGGCCAGCTGGCTTTTTTTGAGGATCTGGAACATGCTTGGTATCTCTCTCGTATTGGTATTTTTCAGGATTTGAACAAGCAAAGGTACGAATTTAGGGCATATATGTCCAATGGAATGGCGTGGGTGTTAATTTCTTGACGTGTTTGTGGAATTCTGCGGAAATTTTTGCCGGTTTTGTTCCGGCGGGATTTTTGTGTTGTTTGCTTCGCTTGTTTTCCTCCCCGCCGTTCGGTCATGGGGTAGATATAGTCCGGACGGAGTGCCCGCGGCCCCTGGCAGCGTCGGTTGCAGCCTCTCTCTGGGGTGGTTCCGGGCCGGCCCTTGGCGCAGGGCTTTTTGTCGACTGTAAAGCCCGATTCGGCTGCGTGTTCTCCCGTGCCGTTTTAGGGTAATTACAGCCCTGGCGGAGTCGCCGAAGCGACCGCCCGCGGCCACCGTTGATGCGGGTGGTTCGCATGACTGAACTTTTGCGCAGCGGCGCCCGAAGGTGCTCAATCCAAAGCTCTGCGGTCAGAGGTATTTTTCGAGGTCGATGCCCTCCGGCAGAAAGCGGCTGATGTCGGCCTTGTGGGTATAAAGCTCTTTCACGACTGCCGACGAGATGGCTCCCAGGTAAGGGTCGGTGAGCAGGTAAAAAGTCTCGACCTGCGGATCGAGGCGCTTGTTGATGGCATCGATGGTGCGGTCGCTCTCGAAGTCGTCCACCGAGCGCAGCCCCCGCAGCAATATCCGGACACCCTGTTGCCGACAGAAGTCGGTGGTCAGCCCGTCGTAAGCCATCACGCTCACGCGCGGCTCGCCGCGGAACACCTCCTCGATCAGCCGCACGCGGTTGGGGGTGGGCAGGAGTCCCTTTTTCTTGATATTGTAACCCACACCTATTATAATATGGTCGAACAGGCGCAGGGCGCGGCGCACGATGTCCTCGTGACCCGCGGTGAAAGGGTCGAACGACCCGGCGAAAACGGCTTTTTTCTCCATAAAAGACTCCGAAACTTTGTGTAAAGATAAACATTTTTGTACCTTTGCGCCACTTGTCCGAAACAACGGGGGTTTTGCATAAACCAGAGGGATGGGGGAGACGGTGTCTCCGCGATCCGGTGTCGTCAAGAACGTTGTGGGTAGGCAGGGGATTGACACTCAATTAAATAATCTACACATGTCAACCAAGATCAGACTGTCGCGTCACGGGAAAAAAGGGTATGCTTTTTATCATATCGTAGTGGCTGACAGCCGTGCGCCGCGCGACGGCCGTTTCATCGAAAAACTGGGTACCTACAACCCGAACACCAACCCGGCTACAATCGAACTCAATTTCGAAAGCGCTGTGAAGTGGGTAGGTGTAGGGGCGCAGCCGACCGATACCGCGCGTTCGATCCTTTCGAAAGAGGGGGTTATGTACCGCCATCACCTGAACGGCGGCGTGAAAAAAGGCGCGTTCACCGAAGAGGTGGCCGAACAGAAGTTCGCTAAGTGGGTAGCTGAAAAAGAGGCGAAAAAAGCTGCTTCGAAAGCTGCTGTGGATGCAGCGAAAGCCAAGACCGCCAAAGAGCGTCTCGAAGCCGAAACGAAAGTAAAAGAGGCTAAGGCCGCTGCGCTGGCTGCCAAGTTGGCCGAAGCTGCCAAGGCTGCTGAAGCCGCTGCTGCTGCCGAAACTGAGGGCGAAGTGGCTGAAGAAGCTGCTGCTGAAACCGAAGCTGCTGCCGAATAATTATAGAGATTCCGTTTCGCCGCGAATGCGGAGGATACGATGGGAAAGGATCAGTCTCTCGCTTATGCCGACCGGGCGGCCGCTGTGATCGCAGGGCCGGCCAATGCGGTGGGCCGTATTAAAAAAACGTACGGCGGCAAAGGGCTGGACGATCGGGAGGGCGGAGCTTTGCTGGTGACGCTTTACGATACTTTTCCGGAATCATTGGACACTGCGGAACCGCTGTGGGTCGAGATCGACTCGCTGGCGGTTCCGCTTTTTGTCTCCTCTTTCGAACGGCGCGGGGCCTCTTCCGCGGTGGTGTTCTTCGACGATTTCGAGCGGCCCGGTGTCGCAGAGATGTTGGTGGGTAAGACGTTGTACCTGGCGGATGCGAACGGGATCGGCGCCGATGATGATGGGACGAATTTCGACGCGCTGATAGGCTACGAGCTGACGGACCGAAATTCGGGACGGCGGGGAACCGTGACGGCTTTTTACGACTATCCGGGCAACCCGTTGCTGGGGGTCGATTTCGCCGGCCGCGAAGTGCTGGTGCCGGCGGTGGATAGGATGGTCGAGGTGGCGAGCGTGCGCAAACGGAGACTGGAGGCGGAGTTGCCGGAGGGCCTGTTCGAACTTTAGATCGGTCGCTTTTTGATATTTTATTCCCTGTTCGGCAGATTTTTGCTGAACGGGGATTTTTTTCGTCTCCCCGTCACTGTTACTATAATTAAAGGCTCGCGCCGTAGCGCGAATGTGCTTGCCGTTTTTTTTTCGCCCCAAAAAGGAAGCGAAAAAACTCGCAGGGAATCGGTTCGGAATTCGCAACGCAAACGTTGCGAAC
>CAZAPI010000007.1:0-27659 GCA_964486945.1 uncultured Rikenella sp.
GCAAAAGGATTGCAGGGATTCCGGGGGAGACTGCGGGCTGACCCGCTGCTGCGGAAACCGAATCATTAACCGTACGATTAGCCAACACGTTTTATACGTCCCGCAGCCAGCAGCGCCGCACAAGGACTGTTATCGACAGAAACGAGAAAAGCGGGCGGAATGTGGGATAATTTTCAAGAAACAGTATATTTGTATTGCAAAACCAACGACAATAAAAATAAGGAAAATATATGAAACCGACACTTTTGGTACTGGCAGCCGGGATGGGCTCGCGTTACGGATCGCTCAAACAGATGGACGGCATCGGACCCAACAAGGAGGCCATTATCGACTACTCCATATACGACGCCATCCGCGCCGGGTTCGGCAAAGTCGTTTTCGTGATCCGCAGCAGCTTCGGCGCCGAATTCAAAGAGGTTTTCAGCCCGGAACGGTTCGGACATAAGATCGAAGTGGAATACGTTTTCCAGGAACTCGACTCCGCTCTGCCTGTGGGCTGCACCGTGCCGGAAGGGCGCGAAAAACCGTGGGGGACAAACCATGCCCTGATGATGGGCGCAGCGGTCATAAGCGAACCGTTCGCAGTCATTAACGCCGACGACTTCTACGGACAGGACGCGATCGCACAGATGGGGAAATACCTGGCTTCGCTGCCGGACGGATCGGCAGGGGAATATGCCATGATCGGGTATGAGGTGAACAAAACCCTGTCGGAAAACGGCACCGTGTCGCGCGGAGTCTGCACCATCGATAAAGACGGCTACCTGGAATCCATCGTGGAACGCACCAAGATCGTACGGCTGCCGCAGGGCGAAGGCGGGGGCATTGTGTATATCGACGAAGACGGGTCCAAACATCCGCTGGCCGAAAACACGCCGGTGTCGATGAACCTGTTCGGCTTCACGCCGGACTACTTCCGCCATTCGACGGAATTTTTCAAACAATTCCTGAAAGACTCGGAAGGGAACCTCAAGGCGGAATTCTTCATCCCGTTGCTGGTCAACCGGCTGGTGGAACACAAGGACGCCAAGCTCAAAGTGTTGCACACCACCAGCGACTGGTTCGGGGTGACCTACAAGGAAGACCGGCCGGGAACGGTGCAGAAAGTGCTGGACTTGATTCAGGCCGGAGTGTATCCGCAATCGCTGTGGGGGAAATAGCCGTTCCCGCACCGAAACTATCCGAAATCACGACCCAAAACCGACTTTTATGAACGAAATCACCCAACAAGTGTGGGGTTTCACGCCGGAATCCCCCACAGGAACTGCGGGCGGCGGCGAACCTGTCATCCTCTATACGATGACCAACGCCAACGGCGCTACGGTACAGCTCACGAATTACGGCGCCTCCATTGTGGGGATAACGGTGCCGGACCGCATGGGCAAGATGGCCGACGTGGTGCTGGGGTACGGCAAGTGGCAATCCTATATCGCCGACGGACCGGCCATGGGTAAGAGTGTGGGAAGGTATGCCAACCGCATCGCCAAAGGCAAATTCACCCTCGACGGGAAAGAGTACCGTCTGGCGGTGAACAACGGGCCGAACCACCTGCACGGCGGGCCGACCGGGTTTGCAAACAGATTGTGGGAAGGGCGCGTCGAGGGAGACCGCGTGGTGTTCGGCTACCACTCCGCCGACGGCGAAGAGGGGTATCCGGGGGCGCTGTATGTGGAGGCATGCTTCGATTGGGACGACGACAACAAACTGGAGATCACCTATTTTGCCCGCCTCGATGGAGACACCTCGGATCCGACTGTCGTGAACCTCACCAACCATGTCTATTTCAACCTCAACGGGCACGATAGCGGTTCGGTGCTCGGGCATTCCCTTACCCTGAAAGCATCGCAATACCTTCCGACCGACGAAACGGCGATACCGCTGGATGCACCGCTGGCGCCGGCAACCGTGGAGGGAACACCGATGGATTTCCGTACCCCGACCGCATTGGGGGCGCGTATCGACGAACCGTTCCAGCAGCTTATCCGGGGGAAAGGGTATGATCATTGCTGGGTGATCGACCCGGACGCAGCGGACGGGACGGTGGCCGAACTGTACTCGGAAGAGTCCGGTCGGTTCGTGAAAGTTTCGACCACGCAGCCGGGGATCCAGATCTATACGGGCAACTGGCTCGGCGGCAGTCCGGAGTCCAAGACCGAGGGCTATTTCTATTCGGACCGGGACGGGGTGGCCATGGAGTGCCAGGCATTTCCGGACACTCCGAACCGCAGCGACTTCCCGAGCGTGGTCTTGCGCCCCGGGGAAACCTATGAGCAGCATATCGCCTACGAGTTCGGCACGAAATAGTCTCGCTCCGTCACAATAAAAATCACAATCGAAATAACCAAAAATCAAACTAATCCAACATGACTCAAACTCAACAGAAAAAGAACTATGTATTGCCTATCGCAATGATGTTCGCCCTTTTTGCGATGATCTCGTTCGTGACCGGCCTGACTAACCCGATCGGCGTGATCGTCAAAAACCAGTTTGCCGTAGCCAATTGGATGTCCCAACTCGGTAATGCTGCCAACTTTATCGCCTATGCGTTTATGGGGATTCCTGCCGGCCTGCTGCTGCAAAAAATCGGATACAAAAAAACCGCCCTGCTGGCTATCGCAGTCGGTTTCGTAGGTGTCGGCATCCAATTCCTTTCGGGTGAAGCCAAAAGTTTCGGCATCTATCTGTGCGGCGCTTTTATCTCGGGCTTCTCGATGTGTATGTTGAACACCGTGGTCAACCCGATGCTCAACACCCTCGGCGGAGGCGGCAAAAAAGGCAATCAGTTGATCCAATTCGGGGGTACGCTGAACTCTATTTCAGCAACCATCGTTCCGATTCTGGTCGGCTATTTGATGGGGAATGCCGCCAATGCAACCATTAGCGACGCTGCACCGGCTTTGTTCATCGCCATGGGGATCTTCGCCCTGGCATTCATCGTGCTGGCCAGCATGCAACTGCCCGAACCGAATCGCAGTACCGAAAACAAAGAAAAAGGGAAAGACAAACACAGTGCGCTTTCATTCCGCCACTTCGTGCTGGGGACCGTGGCTATTTTCCTCTATGTGGGGGTCGAAGTCGGCATTCCGAACTTTGTCAATCTCTTTTTGACAAATCCGACCACCAGTGCAACACCCGGTATGGGCCTCGATGCTGCACTGGCCGGTTCGGTCGTAGGGACCTATTGGTTCCTGATGATGTGCGGTCGTCTGTTCGGCGGTGTGCTGGGGGGTAAGTTCTCGGCCAAAGCACAGATCACGTTCGTCTGTATGTTAGCCCTGATCTTCTTAATAATCGGGATGTTCGCGCCGACCAGTATAACCGTATCCATGCCGGTATTTACCGGAACCGGCTTCGGAATGGCGGCAGTACCGATGGGCGTTATGTTCTTCGTCCTTTGCGGGCTGTGCACTTCGGTAATGTGGGGCGGTATCTTCAACCTCGCGGTCGAAGGGCTCGGCAAATATACGGCAATGGGGTCCGGGCTCTTTATGGTGATGGTATGCGGCGGCGGTATCCTGCCGTTGATTCAGGGCGGGGTGGCCGACCTGACCGGCAGCTATATGGCTTCATTCTGGGTAATCGTAGTCGCTGTCGCTTATATTCTGTATTATGCACTGGCCGGTTGCAAAAACGTCAATAAAGACATTCCGGTGGAATAACCGTTTTACCTGATACGTTATCAAACCATGGACATTAGCAAAGTACGCAATAAATTCAAGGAACTGTACGGCACCGAGGGTGCCGTATACGCCTCGCCGGGGCGCGTCAACCTGATCGGCGAGCACACGGACTACAACGGAGGCTTCGTGCTGCCGGGGGCCGTGGACAAGGGGATGGTCGCCGAGATCATCTTCAACGATACCGACAAGGTACGGGCCTATGCCCTGGACCTGGGGGAAAGCTCGGAGTTCGGACTCAGCGAGGACGACGCGCCGAAAGAACACTGGGCCAAGTATATCTTCGGCGTGTGCCGGGAGCTGACCAAGCGCGGGGCTACCATCAAAGGATTCGACACCGTGTTCAGCGGCGACGTGCCGCTGGGGGCGGGGATGTCCTCTTCCGCTGCGCTGGAGTCGGCCTATGCCTTTGCGCTGAACGACATGCAGGACCTCGGCTTCGACAAGATGGAGCTGGCCAAAGTCGGGCAGGCGACGGAGCATAACTATGTGGGCGTGAAGTGCGGCATCATGGACCAGTTCGCCTCGATCCACGGCAAGGCCGGGCACCTGATGCGGCTCGACTGCAAGACAGGCGAATTCCAGTATGTGCCGTTCGATCCGGAAGCTCACGGCTACAAGGTAGTGCTGATCGACTCGTGCGTGAAGCACGAGCTGGTGGGGTCGCCGTACAACAAGCGGCGGGAGAGCTGCGAACGTGCAGTGAAAGCGATTCAACAGAAGCATCCGGAGGTGGAGTTCCTGCGCGACGCGAAGCCGGAGTGGCTGGACGAGGTGATCGGGGTTATTTCGCAGGAAGACTATATCCGGGCGAAGTATGCGATCGACGAAGTGGCGCGTTTGCTGGATGCCTGTGCAGCGCTGGAGGCGGGGGACTACGAGACCGTCGGACGGAAGATGTACGGCACGCATATCGGGATGTCTGTCTTGTATGAGGTTTCGTGCGAGGAGCTGGATTTCCTGAACGAGGTAGCCAAGGAGTGCGGAGTGACGGGGTCGCGCGTGATGGGCGGCGGCTTCGGCGGCTGCACGATCAACGTGGTACCGGCGCCCAAATTCGACGAGTTCATCAATACGGTCAAGGCCAGATACAAGACCAAATACGGGATCGACTGCAAGGTCTATCCGGTGG
The DNA here is from genome assembly GCA_964486945.1 of uncultured Rikenella sp. GTDB lineage: Bacteria > Bacteroidota > Bacteroidia > Bacteroidales > Rikenellaceae > Rikenella. Next base: position 4,810 of record CAZAPI010000007.1, read on the forward strand.
TGATCTCCGACGGCGCACGGCGGATTGCCTAAATAATCGTCCGGTTATTATTCCGGCACCCGCTTTATGGGCAGAGCTGCGATTTTCGCTTACACGAAAATCGCAGCTCTGCTCTTTATATCAGACGGACGGTGACTACGGGCACTCCGAAATGACAGCCTCTACCTTAAACTCTGCACGGGCGACATCCGTTTAATAGGCCTGCGTAAACCCCGAAAAAACAGCCAACAGGGCTGCCGCGGCGGGCGGGCGACACTGCGTATCGCTGATTTCTAATCGTCCGGTTTTCTGCACAATAGGGTACGGAAAACCGGACGATTTTTTAGTAATTCAACACCCGCCAGTTCGCCGGATAGAGATTGTTGTAACGGTTTCCGATCCGTTTGGCCCAGCCCAGCGCGACGCCCCGGCAGGAGACCAGGTTAAGCCCCTCGATAAAAGAGTCCGCCGGTAGCAGAGCCGTCGAGGTTCCCTTGCGCAGGTACTCCATCGCCGCCCCGTCCGGCACCTCCGCCACATTCACCGTCCCGCGCTCCAGCCCGTGATACAAAGCCAGCGCATGCGCCGGTTTCAGCGCTCCGCGTATGAGTTCGCCCAACTGCACCCCGGAATAGAGCAACCCGAACCGACCGTGCAGCAATGCCCTCACCGTATCGTACAAAACCTGCGAAAATCCATATACCATCCCGTCGCCGCCCGTGGCAAAACATTCCGGACCCGCCGCGCCATCGACCCACCGCCGGATCTCAACGGCATCGTCTTTAGCCAGCAAAGGCAGCCCTTTATTGTTTTTAGCTCTTCCCGCCGAGGATCCCACAGAAGAACCATCCTTACGGATCGCCGCTGCGAAAAATCCCTCGCCCTGAACCAAATGCGGGTAAAAATGCCAGCCTGCCGCCCGATCCCCGCCGTAACCCGGCACGATCCCTTCCGGCAGGTCGCCGAAATCCAATATTTCACCGCCCAACTCGTCCGCGATCCACAGCACGTTCTCTTCGTCCTCCGCCGCGTTGAAGGTACAGGTGCTGTAAATCATCACGCCCCCCGGCCTCAACGCATCCCATACGTCGCTCACGATCCGCCGCTGGCGCGCCGCACAGAGCTGCACGTTTTCCGGCGACCATTCGGCCCGCGCCCCGTGGTCCTTGCGGAACATCCCTTCGCCCGAACAGGGGGCGTCCACCACCATGACATCGAAAAATCCCGGCAACCGTTCCCCGAAATCGACCGGGTCGTTCGACGTCACCGCAATATTGCCCGATCCCCACTTCTGAACATTCTCTGCCAGTACTTTCGCCCGCGAGCGGATCACCTCGTTGGCCACCACCACATCGCGTGTTCCGACGACCGACGCGATATGCGTCGTCTTCCCGCCCGGTGCCGCACATAAGTCCAGCACCCGCAATCCCCCGCCGTCCAAATCGGGCAATATCCGCCGCAACAGCCACCCCGTGAACATCGATGCGGCCTCCTGCACGTAATACGCCCCGCCGTGGAACACCGGATCGGCGGTGAAAACGGGACGTTCGGCCAGGTAATAAGCCTCCCCGGCCTCGGCCCAAGCCACAGGGCCGGCAACGGCGGATTCAGGCAAACGATACGGTTTATACGGATTCAGGCGCACGCTGACCGGAGCCTGCCCCTCAAGGGCCTCGGCCAAGCCCGGCTGTGCGGCGGCGGTGCTCCCAAGAAACGCCGCCGGAAGCGGGACACAAGCCTCTCTGTTATTTGCAGCCGCCATGGATATGTTTTTCGATGCGCGCGAGAATGGCCTCGCGGGATGCCGGGTCGGTCACGAAATCCTCCCGGTCCACGTCGATCACGAGTTTTGGCCCGTCGTAGGTTCCGATCCACTCCTCGTACAGCCGGTTCAGCCCTTCGAGGTAGGTACCGTCGATCGACGACTCATAGGCCCGTCCCCGCCGCTGTATCTGGCTGACGAGGGTCGGCACCGAGGCGCGCAGGTAGACCAATAAAGCCGGCCGCAGCAGGTTGTCCACGGTGAAGTTGTAGAGCTGCATATAGGTGGTGTAGTCTCTCGACGACAACAGTCCGGCGTGGTGCAGGTTCGTGGCGAACACCCGCGCATCTTCGTAGATCGTCCTGTCCACCACCACGTTCCGCCCCTCGGGCAAAGCCGCTATGCCGTCGATCTGCCGCTGCCGCTTGCCGAGGAAATAGACCTGTAGGTTGAACGCCCACCGCCGCATGTCCTCGTAAAAGTCGCCGATGTACGGATTCTCCGACTCTTCGTACTGCGCCTCCCACCCCAGCCGCCCGCTGAGCAGCTCGGTCAGGTAGGTCTTCCCGCTCCCGATATTTCCGGTAATGGCTATATACATCCCTTGTCCCCGTGTTTATTGGTCCGATTTATAAAACTTTGGAAGCCGTGACCGGCCACTGCCACTCGACTCCGAAAGTGCAGCCCGACACCCGCAGCGCCGGAGGCAGCTGGAATCGCTTGAAATCCCCCGACAGCAACAGCCGGCAGACCCGCTCCACCGTGGCCGCATCGTACCCCTCGGCGATCACTTCGGCCGACGATTTGCCGCCCTCGACCAGCCGCACCAGGATCGCATCCAGCACGGGGTAATCCGGCAGCGAATCGCTGTCTTTCTGCCCCGGCCGCAGCTCGGCCGACGGCGCTTTGGTCAGGATATGTTCCGGGATCGGCTCCGCCCGGCCCGCAGCCCGAGCCGCCGCATTGATATGATGCGAAAGGGCATAGACATCCTCCTTGTACAAATCCCCGATCACGCTCAGCGCGCCGCTCGTGTCGCCGTACAGCGTCCCGTAGCCCACTGCCGCCTCGCTCTTGTTCGACGTATTGAGCATCAGCGCCTTATGACTGTTCGACAACGCCATGGTCATCATGCAGCGGATGCGGGCCTGCATATTCTCCTCTGCCAGTGCGCGCGCCGCCGGGTCGTCGGCGCCGAGCAGCACCGGCTGCAAAGCCTCCAACGCCGCCCCGAAGGTCTGCGCGATCGGCACCAGCCAAGACTGCCCCTGCGGTATCCCCACACGCCGGATCATCTCCTCGGAGTCGGCTACCGAATGTTCCGTGGAGTATTCCGACGGCAGCATCACGGTCTTGACATGCTCCGGCCCCAGCGCCTCCACCGCCAGGGCCAGCACCAGCGCCGAGTCGATCCCGCCCGACATCGCCACGCAGGCGTCGCGGCATCCCGTTTTGGCGAAATAGTCCCGGATCCCCAGTACCAACGCCCGGCGCAGCTGCTCCGGACGATCCCCCCACCGGGCACCCGGCACCGGTTCGGCCGCTTCCGTATCGACCACAACCGTAGCTTCTTCAAATAGCGGCAGGGCCGTCAGCTCCCCCGAAGGAGCGGCAACGCACGAGCCGCCGAAGTAGATAGTCCCGGTCTGCGCCCCGACCTGGTTGACCCAGACCACCGGCTTACCCAGCGCTTTCGCCTCGGCCAGCAACCGTTCGCGGTTCTCCTCCGCTATACCGTGCCGGAATGGCTCTGCTGCGCAGACGATCTTCACTGACCCGCTTTCATTGTCCGACATCACCAGCCGCACCCCCTGCCCGGTGGCGAATGCTTCCAGACCGGCCTTAGCCTCCGCCGCCTGCCGCCGGAATGCCGCCGACTCCGCCAGACCGAAAAGCGGCGATCCGGTCACCGCATCCCGACCGAAGATCGCCAACTCCGCGCCCTGCTCTGCGGCCGCGGCCACGGCCTCTTTCATTTTCGCCACGTTGCCGGTTGTGTCGCCGACCTTGTAATCCTGCTGTATGAGCGCTATTTTCATAAGTCTGCCTCTATTTCGAATAGTTTGTTCCAATTCTTTCCTGTCACGAATATCCGCCCTGTCGCCGGATCGCAGGCGATACCGTTCAGCACATCGGTGCCCCGCCGGTGCGCGATGCGGGTCTGGAGCGCGGCGCAATCGATATAGTGCGTCACCTGTCCCGTCGCCGGGTCGATCACCGCGATCCGGTCGGTCAGGTACAGGTTGGCCCAGAGCTTGCCCCCGATCCACTCCAGCTCGTTGATTTCCGTCACGGCACCGTTGTCGTCCCGCACTTGGAACCGCCGCCGCTGCGAAAAGTCCGCCGGATCGAGCACCCGCACCCATGACGAGCCGTCGCTCATGTAGAGCGAATCCCCGGCGGCGTTCGGCGTCAGCCCCCATCCTTCGCCCGAATAGGCGAAAACGCCCACCTGCCGGAAGTCGTCCTTGCGATAGACCAGACAACGCTGCTCCTGCCACGTCAGCTGGTACAGCAGCGAGTCTCCCACCAGGGCCAGCCCCTCGCCGAAATAACGCTCCGGCAGCAAGACCATCCGCTCTGCCTTGCCCGTAGCCGGATCGACTTTCCGCAAAGAGGACTCCCCGTACTCGCCCGTGCTCTCGTACAGTCCCCCGTCGGCCCACAGCAGGCCCTGAGTATAAGCTTTCGTATCGTGCGGATACTCCGCCACGATACGGGGCACCACCGTTTTCGGCACTGACACCGCCGGGATGTCCGCCGAAGATGCCGCCGCAGCCCCGCCTGCACCGCCGCGGGGAGCCATTCCCCCGCACGCCGTAACGCCGGACAATATCAAAACCGCTGCCAACAATCGTTTCATATCACATCATTTTCCCGAACGTCCGCCGTCCGGACACGTACCTCAACACGATGCTTCCCCGATACATCACGTTTTTCGCGGGCCGGCCATACCCCGCTCTTTCCGAATCCCGCACCAGCCGCTTCCGCATCCGGAACCAGAAATCGCGGTGGCCCCGGACTATCGCCCCGGCGAACGATGTTTTGCGGGCGAACAGATATGCCGCCGCCTGCAAGCCGTCGGCCCAGAAACGGACGAAATAGACTCCGGCAAAGGCCCCGAGCGACAGGTTCTTATAGAGCATTGCCAGGTTGTTCCGAAAGTTGAGATAGGTCTTGCGCGGCGACGTGGCGGGCAATGCTCCGCCCCCGACATGGTAGACCGTGCTGGCCGGGCAGACTGCCACCCGGTACCCTTCCCGGTGCAGCCGCCAGCAGAAGTCGATCTCCTCCATATGGGCGAAAAAGGCTTCGTCCAACCCTCCCAGCCGCCGCCACAACTCAGCCCGCACCAGCATTGCCGCCCCCGTCGCCCAAAAAATATCCCGTACCGTGTCGTACTGACTTTCGTCTTTCTCGACCGTACCGAAAATACGTCCCCGGCAAAATGGGTACCCCAGCGCGTCGATAAAGCCGCCGCTGGCCCCTGCATATTCGAAATATGCCGTCTGCCCGTAAGAGCGCACTTTCGGCATCGCCGCCCCGACGGTTTCGTCTCCGGACATCAGCGCCACCAGAGGAACGAGCCAAGCCGGGGTCACCTCGACATCCGAGTTGAGCAGCAGGAAATAGTCGGACTCCGCCAGCGATTCGTGCGCCAATGCCCGGTTATATCCTCCGGTGAAGCCGTAGTTGCGATCAAGGGCTATAACCGACACGCGTCCGTCCCGGCCATATGTATCCTCCAGCCACCGCACCGACCCGTCGGTCGAAGCGTTGTCGGCCACCACGACCCGCACCTGGCACCCCGCCGGGGCCTGCTCCCCGGTCGAACACTCCACCACTCCCGGCAGGAAACGCTGCAGGAACCCTTCTCCATTCCAGTTCAGGATCACTACCGCCAGCCGCAAGATTTTATTCTTTTCCTGCTCCATAGATCCGGTCGCTTATCTTTTCGGCGCGCGGGTGGTGTGCCAACCAGTCGTCGATATTGTGTTTCCAGCGCCGGTGCGACCACATCCACAGCTCCGGCCGTTGCCGGATCATCCGCTCCAGCCGCTCGGCATACCGCCGCGTAATCTCACCCTCCTGCACCGGCTCGTCGCCGTCGTAGATCAGATCGAATACCGCCTCGTAATAGCCTCGCCGCACTTTACGCACGTCGAGGAACACCACGGGCATATGGAATTTGAGCGCCATCTTCTCGGTCCCGGTAAAGAATGGTGTCCACTGCCCCAGGAACATCGTCCAGTTCTGTATCTCCGGCCATCCGGGGGTCTGGTCGGCGATCAGGGCCAGCGTCACATGGTTTCCGGCCCGACCCCGCCGAACCATCTCGCGCCCCACGTCGTGCATCGGCACCGGAAGCACTCCGAACCGGCTGCGTATCTTCCGGTAAAAGCGGTCGGCACCTTTGTCGCTCAGCGGCCGGTAGACTGCCAGCGTGCCGTCGTGCGTCCGGTAGAGGTCGAAATTGGTCGCGTACTCCCACGACCCGTAATGCGCCATGGCCGAGATCCAGGAGCGCCCACCTGTCCAGCGCAACAGATCGTCCATATTGAGGTATTTCATCCGCCGGCGAAGCTGCCGCTCGTTCACCGAGGCCAGCGAGAGGGTCTCGATAAAGACATCCGCCAGGTGTTTGTAGAACTGACGGGCGATCTCGCTACGCTCCCGGTCGCTCTTCTCGGGGAACGAATGGAGCAGGTTGGTGCGCACCACCTCCCGCCGGTAGCGCACCACGCTGTAAAGTACCCACCGGATCAGGTCGGAAAAGAGGAACTGCACTTTGTATGGCAGTTTCCCGATGCACCACGCCACGGGATATATCAGATAATAGCTCAGCATCAGCAGTCTTTTGATTCGTTACCGGTCACCAGCCGGAAAATTTCGTTCCAGATCCGGGGATTCGCCGTCACGATACTCCGTCCGTAGGTATAGTCGTCGCCGCCGCAGAAGTCGGCCACCAGGCCCCCGGCCTGCCGAACGATGAATGCTCCGGCGGCTACGTCCCACGGCGACAGGTTGATTTGGTAAAAGGCGTCTGCCCTTCCGCATGCCACATAGACCAGGTCGGTCGCTGCCGACCCCAGCCGCCGCGCGCCGTGGCTGTGCCGGTTGAAGTAGGCGAAACTGTTCTCGAAATGGCGGACGACTTCCGGGTCGAGCCCGTAGGCCAATCCGGTCAGCACCAGCGCGCTGTCCACTCGCGCAACGTCGGACACCCGGATCGCCTCTCCGTTAAGATAGGCCGTTTCCGCCCCTTTCCACGTGTAAAAGCACTCCCGCAGTGTCACCTCATAGACCACGCCGACGACCGCTTCCTTTGCCTGTGTATCCCACAGGGCGATGCTGACGGCGTAGGGAGGCAGGCCGTGCACGAAGTTAGTGGTGCCGTCCAGCGGGTCGACGATCCATTGGTAAGGCGCGCTTTCGTCCGCGCGTCCCGAGCCTTCCTCGGCGATAAACCCGGCTTCGGGCAACAATTTTTCCAGGGCGGCGATAATCCTCTTTTCGGCTCCTTTGTCGACATAGGAGACGAAGTTAAACGCCCCTTTTTCTTCGACTTTGTCGGCCGTGAAGCGTTTCCGCTCGGCGGCTATGTATTCGGCGGCCTCGCCGGCTATCTGTCGGACGCGGCCGCACAAGGTTTCCCAATCCGGCTGTATCATATAGTTTCTGTCATTAATCGGTCTTTATGCGGACCATAAAGCAAAGATAGCAATTCCGCACTGGATAAGTCCGCCGGCTGTCCGTTTTTTAGGGTAAGGGACAAAAAAACGGGTCTTGCGCATTTTTATGCGCAAGACCCGCAGTGGGTGGAGGTTCCGATCCGAAGAACGAGACCGGACTATTTCTGGCGGTAGATCTTGGTGTAGCCGTAGATCGCTTCGTCCCCGAGTTCCTCTTCGATGCGGAGGAGCTGGTTGTATTTGGCCATACGGTCGGAACGGCTCATCGAACCGGTCTTGATCTGGCCCGAGTTGGTTGCCACGGCGATATCTGCGATGGTAGCGTCCTCGGTTTCGCCTGAGCGGTGCGAGGTCACGCTGGTATAACCGGCGCGGTGTGCCATCTCGATAGCGTCCAGGGTCTCGGTCAGCGAACCGATCTGGTTCACTTTGATCAGGATCGAGTTGCCGCAGCCCATTTCGATACCTTTTTTCAGGAATTCGACGTTGGTCACGAACAGGTCGTCCCCTACCAGCTGGCATTTGTCGCCGATAGCGGCGGTCAGTTTCTGCCAGCCTTCCCAGTCGTTTTCGCTCATGCCGTCTTCGATCGAGTCGATCGGGTATTTGGCCACGAGGCCTTTCAGGTATTCCACCTGCTGGTCGGAGTTCAGTTTAGCGCCCTTGTCGCCTTCGAACTTGGTGTAGTCGTAAATGCCGTCTTTGTAAAACTCGGAAGAGGCGCAGTCCATGCCGATCGACACGTCGCCGCCTTCGCATTTGCGGCCCGGTTTGTAGCCTGCTTTCTTGATGGCTTCGATGATCGATTCGATGGCGTCTTCAGTCCCTTTCAGGGTCGGAGCAAAACCGCCTTCGTCGCCCACTGCGGTCGACAGGCCGCGATCGTGCAGTACTTTTTTCAAGGCGTGGAACACTTCGGCGCCCATACGCAGCCCTTCGCTGAACGACGGTGCGCCTACCGGACGGATCATGAATTCCTGGAATGCAATCGGGGCATCGGAGTGCGAACCGCCGTTGATGATGTTCATCATCGGAACCGGAAGGGTCTTGGCGTTCGAACCGCCGATGTAGCGGTAAAGCGGCATGCCCATGTAGTTGGCGGCAGCCTTGGCGCATGCCAGCGATACACCCAGAATGGCATTGGCACCCAGGTTCGATTTGGTGGGGGTGCCGTCCAGTGCGATCATGGTTTTGTCGATCCCTACCTGGTCGGTAACCATCATGCCTACGATCTCTTTGGCGATCACTTCGTTGACGTTCTGCACGGCTTTGAGCACGCCTTTGCCCAGGTAACGGCCTTTGTCGCCGTCACGCAGTTCGAGTGCTTCGTTTTCGCCGGTCGATGCCCCGCTCGGCACGGCTGCGCGGCCGAATGCGCCGCTGGCGGTCAGTACTTCAACTTCTACGGTCGGATTGCCGCGCGAATCGAGGATCTCGCGTGCATGTACGCTGATGATTTGTCCCATTTTTCTTTTAAATTATTGGATGTTAATGTTCTGTCACTCAAAAAATTCGAGGGGAATTTGCCGGTCTACGGTAAATTCCCCTCAAAAATAGTGCTTTGTTTTCGACTACGCAAATTTTTCGATTCGGCGCGACGCGCAGCGCACGCCTATGCCAATCGGAAAATTTACTCGGCCTTTGCTTCGGCAGCTTCAGCCGCAGGAGCTTCGGCAGCCGGAGCGGCCGTTTCTTCGGCTGCAGCCGGAGCGGCTGCTTTCTTAGCGCCCCCAGCACGGCGGGTACGCTTAGCCGCAGCGCCCGTTTTCTTAGCGGTTCCTGCGTTCTGGGTGTAGTCCGTGTCGAAGTCCACCAGTTCGATGAAGCAGGTTTCCGCCCCGTCGCCCTGACGGAAGCCGGTTTTCAGGATACGGGTGTACCCCCCCGGCCGATCTGCGATCTTCGGAGCCACTTCGCGAAATAATTCGACGACAGCCTCTTTGTTTTTGAGGTATGCGAATACCATACGGCGCGAATGCGTGGAATCATCTTTCGACTTGGTAATGATCGGTTCCACGAAAGTACGGAGCGCCTTGGCCTTAGCCAGGGTGGTATTGATGCGTTTGTGCAGGATCAACGATACAGCCATATTGGACATCAGGGCTTTCCGGTGGGATGCCTGACGACCGAGGTGGTTGATGGTTTTGTTATGTCTCATGGGTTGTGTTTAGTCTTTGTCAAGTTTGTACTTAGCCACGTCCATCCCGAAGTGGAGGTTCAGGCTTTCGAGCAGTTCGTCCAGTTCGGAGAGTGATTTCTTCCCGAAGTTCCTGAATTTCAACAGGTCGCTCCGCTGGAACCGCACGAGTTCGCCCAGGGTCTCCACCTCTGCTGCTTTCAGACAGTTCAGCGCACGGACGGACAGGTCCTGTTCCGTTAGCTTGGTCTTGAGCAGTTGCCGCATGTGGAGAATATCCTCGTCGAACTCCTCGGTAGCGGCCTTTTCCTCGGTATCCAGCGTGATCTTCTCATCGGAGAAAAGCATAAAGTGGAATATCAGGATCTTGGCTGCCTCTTTCAAGGCGTCCTTGGGGTGGATAGACCCGTCGGTGGTGATTTCGATGGTCAGCTTTTCGTAGTCGGTCTTCTGCTCCACGCGGTAGTTTTCGACCGAGTACTTAACATTCTTGATGGGTGTGTGAATCGAGTCTATCGGGAGCAGCCCGAACGGAGCATCGGCCGGACGGTTCTCTTCGGCGGGCACGTAACCGCGCCCTTTGCCGATGGTGAGTTCCATCTGGAATTTCACGTCGGGTTCGAGGCGGCAGATCAGCAGGTCGGGATTGAGGACTTTGAAACCGGTCATGAAGTTGGAGAGATACCCTGCGGTAAGCTCGGTAACTCCGGTCACGTTCACGGTGACCTTTTCCGATTCCACGTTCTCGACGGTCCGTACCAGACGCACCTGTTTCAGGTTCAGAATGATTTCTATCATCTCTTCCATCACTCCGGGGATGGAAGCAAACTCGTGGTCTACACCCTCGATATGTACGGTGGTAAAGGCGTAGCCCTCGAGTGACGACAGCAGTATTCGGCGGAGTGCATTACCCACGGTGATGCCGAATCCTGGCTCCAGCGGACGGAATTCGAACCGTCCGAAGGAGGCCGTGGAGTCGAGCATGATCACCTTATCGGGCTTCTGGAATGCTAATATTGCCATAGTATTTTGTGCTCCTCGATTAATGACTATTTAGAATAGAGTTCGACGATCAGTTGTTCGTTGATATTTTCGGGAATTTCCGCCCGTTCGGGTTTTTGCATAAATTTCCCCGACATCGACGAGGCATCCCATTCGATCCACGAGAACCGGCTGCGCTGGGTCGAACCCAAAGCGTTGGCAATCACTTCCAACGATTTCGATTTCTCGCGCACGGCAACGATCTGCCCCGGTTTCAAGGAGTACGACGGGATGTTGACAACTTCGCCGTCCACAGTGATGTGGCGGTGCGAAACGAGCTGCCGAGCCGCTGCGCGCGTCGGGGCGATGCCCATCCGGTAAACGACGTTGTCCAGACGCGATTCCAGCAACTGCAGAAGCACTTCGCCGGTCACACCTCCTGCGCGTTCCGCTGCCTCGAAGGTGCGGCGAAACTGCTTTTCGAGCATCCCGTAAAGGGCTTTGACTTTCTGTTTCTCTTTCAGCTGGATGCCGTATTCCGATACTTTCTTGCGACGACGGTTCAGCCCATGTTGTCCCGGGGGATAGTTCTTCTTTTCGAATGAAGAGTCCGAGCCGAAGATCGGTTCGCCGAATTTACGGGCGATTTTGGTTCTTGGTCCTGTATAACGTGCCATTTTATCTTTTTACTTTTTTGTCTTTTTTGAAAGGTATGGTAAAATTTATCCGCAGACGAGTGCTGACTTGAGACGGCAGCTTAGCTGCGCTCAGCCAGACGACTCAGACACGACGACGTGCCGGCGGACGGCAACCGTTATGGGGCAACGGGGTCACGTCGATGATCTCGACCACTTCGATCCCGGCGCCGTTGATGGTCCGGATAGCCGATTCGCGGCCCGAACCCGGCCCTTTGACATACACTTTCACTTTGCGCAGCCCGAGGTCATAAGCTACCTTGGCGCAGTCCTGCGCTGCGGTCTGCGCTGCATACGGGGTGTTTTTCTTGGAACCCCGGAAGCCCATCTTACCGGCTGAGCTCCAGCTGATGACCTGGCCTTCGCCGTTGGTCAGGGTGATGATTACGTTATTGAACGTCGAGTGAACGTGGGCTTGACCCAGTGCGTCAACCTTAACGACTTTCTTTTTTACTGATCCTGTTTTCTTTGCCATAATTTTATGCCTAATTGGAGTTAGGATAAACGGTTAACTACTTGGTTGCCTTTTTCTTGTTCGCAACGGTTTTCTTGCGTCCCTTGCGGGTGCGGGCATTGTTCTTGGTGCTCTGGCCGCGTACGGGCAGGCCCAGACGATGCCGGATGCCGCGGTAGCAACCGATGTCCATCAGGCGTTTGATGTTGAGCTGGATGGTCGAACGAAGTTCGCCTTCCACGCGCATCCCTTCGCTGGCGATGACGTTACGGATGGCGCCGATCTGTTCGTCGGTCCAGTCCTTCACTTTGGTATCCTGGTCGATACCTGCCTTCTCGAGAATAACAGCAGCCGTGCTTCTCCCGATGCCGTAGATATAGGTGAGGCCGATTACGCCCCGTTTGTTCTTAGGTAAGTCGACTCCGACAATACGTGCCATAAGTTCTGTTCTTTTTCTTTGAAATTCTTAAAACTCAGTTCAGACTTGCATTCCCTGACCATGCGCGGGGCATGGGTCGGAATGTGCAGAATCAACCCTGGCGCATTTTGAGCTTCGGGTTCTTCTTGCAGATCACATAGACGCGGCCTTTGCGGCGCACGATCTTGCAGTCTTCGCTGCGTTTTTTGATGGATGCTCTGACTTTCATCGTTTTGAGTTGTTTTGTTCGACGGCTCCGGCATATGCCGGGCCTGCAAATTACTTGTACCGGAACGAAATACGTCCTTTGCTCAGGTCATAGGGCGACATTTCGACCTTTACTTTGTCACCGGGCAGAATCTTGATGTAGTGCATCCTCATCTTTCCGGAGATGTGGGCGGTAATTATGTGGCCGTTATCCAGCTCCACGCGGAACATGGCGTTGGATAAGGCTTCGATAATGGTCCCGTCCTTTTCGATTGCAGCTTGTTTAGCCATTCAGTGTTGGTTTTTTAAGCATTGCGGCGGCCTTCCTCCCGGCCTGTGCGTGATGCCGAAGCGCCTCGTCAGTCGATCGGAAGTCCTTTTTCGATATACTCAAACGTCGTGAGGACATCCGGTCCGTCATCCGTTATCGCCACGGCGAATTCGAAATGAGCAGACGGCTTGCGGTCGGCGGTTCTGACTGTCCAACCGTCTTTTTCAAAGATCACGTTGCGGGTGCCGAGGTTGATCATGGGCTCTATGCAGAGCACCATACCGGACTTCAGCTGAGGGCCGCTGCCGCGTTTCCCGTAGTTCGGGACCTGCGGTTCCTCGTGCAGGCTGCGTCCCAGTCCGTGACCGACCATTTCGCGAACGACGGTCATGCCGTGACTTTGGGCATATTCCTGTACGGCGTGGGAGATATCGCCAATCCTATTTCCCACTTTGGCCTGCGCTACACCCCTATAAAGGGCCTCCTTGGTGACGTCCAGCAGCTCCCGAGTACGCGGGGCCACCTCTCCTACTGCGAATGTGTAGGCGGAGTCGCCATGAAAACCGTTCATAAATGCGCCGCAGTCGACCGACAGTACGTCGCCTTCCTGCAATGCGTAACCCGACGGAATCCCGTGCACGACCTGCTCGTTGACTGACATGCAGAGCGTCGCCGGAAATCCTCCGTAACCTTTGAAATTCGGCACTGCGCCGTTCGAGCGGATAAACTCCTCTGCTAAAGCGTCCAGCTCCTTGGTGGTGACACCCGGACGGATGTTTCGTCCCACAAGGGCCAGCGTACGGCTGACGAGTTGGTTGCTCTGGCGGAGCAGTTCGATCTCCTCTTTGGTTTTCAGGTATATCATTGGTATATATAAAAGAACCTTTTTCTTTGGATATGGTTCATTGTACGGGGCATGGCTTCCCTATCACCGGGGAAAGTGAACGGCACACTGCCGCCCACTTCTCAGGCGGGGCGAAACCGCCCGCGCCCCCGGAAATATGGGATTAGTTCATGCGCCCTTTCATGCGTCCGCTTTTCATCAGGCCGTCGTAGTGACGCAACAACAGGTGAGACTCGATCTGCTGCAAGGTATCGAGCACCACCCCTACCAGGATCAACAGCGAGGTCCCCCCGTAGAACAGGGCGAACTGGCCGTCGACGCCGAGCATGCGGGCGAATACCGGCAGGATCGCGACGATTGTCAGGCAGATCGAACCCGGCAGCGTGATCCTCGTCATGACGGTGTCCAGGTAATTGGCTGTCTGTTTGCCCGGTTTGATCCCCGGAATAAAACCGCCGTTGCGTTTCATGTCGTCCGCCATCTGGTTGGTATTGATGGTGATCGCCGTGTAGAAGTAGGTGAACGCCATCACCAGCAGGCCGAACACGAGATTATACCAGAAACCGTAGATGTTCCCGAAAACTGCCCCCAGTCCCTGTGTGGCTTCGAACTTGGTAAAGATCAGCGGCAGCATCATGATCGCCTGGGCGAAGATGATCGGCATGACCCCTGCGGCGTTGATCTTCAGCGGGATATACTGGCGTACGCCGCCGTACTGTTTGTTCCCGACGATGCGCTTGGCATACTGCACGGGAATTTTCCGCACGGCCTGCACCAGCGCGATGGTCCCGGCGAAAACCAGGAACAGGAGCACCAGCTCGACGATCAGCATCACGAATCCACCGCCGGCGGTCGTGAACCGGGCGTTGAGCTCGGCAAGGAACGCGTGCGGCAACCGTGCGATGATCCCGATCATAATGATCAGCGATACTCCGTTGCCGATCCCTTTGTCGGTGATCTTTTCCCCCAGCCACATCACGAACATGGTCCCGGCGATCAGTACCATCGTGGCGCTGAAGGTGAACAGGAACGAGTTCCCCAGCACGAATGCCGACTGCGGCAGCTGGTAATTGAGGTTGGCCAGGTAAGCAGGGGCCTGCAATAACAGGATCCCGATGGTCAGGTACCGCGTCCACTGGTTGATCTTGCGCCGGCCGCTTTCGCCTTCCTTCTGGAGTTTCTGGAAATAAGGAATGGCAATCCCCAGCAGCTGGATCACGATCGAAGCCGAGATGTACGGCATAATCCCCAATGCGAAGATGGAGGCATTGGAGAATGCCCCCCCGGAGAAGATGTCGAGCAGTCCCAGGATCCCGTCCGAGGTCTGTTTCTGGAGACCGGAGCCGGTGAGCGCTTCGGGGTTGAGCCCCGGAAGCACCACGAAACTCCCCAGCCGGTAGATCAGAAGCAGCCCCAAGGTATAGAGGATGCGGTTGCGCAGCTCTTCGATCTTGAAGATGTTCCGAATGGTGTCAATTAATTTTTTCATGAGCCAAAAAAGTAGGCAGTAGGGTTACTTTGGATTAGAGTTTGGTCGCGGTTCCGCCCTGGGCCTCGATAGCGGCCTGCGCCGATTTCGAGAAGGCGTGCGCCGTAACGTCCACTTTCTTGGTCAATGCCCCGGTTCCGAGCACTTTCACCACATCGTTCTTGGTGATCAGACCGGCGGCGTACAGTTCGGCCGGCCCGATCACGGTAGCTCCGGTCTTGGCTGCCAGTGTCTCGAGCGCACCGAGGTTGACGGTCTTGAACACCACTTTGTTGATGTTGATGAAGCCGAACTTCGGCAGACGGCGCTGCAACGGCATCTGACCGCCCTGGAAACCGCGTTTGTTCTTGTAGCCCGAACGCGACTGGGCCCCTTTATGTCCGCGCGTAGAGGTTCCGCCGTAGCCCGACCCCTGTCCGCGGCCGATGCGTTTCTCGCTGTGCGTGGAACCCTGTGCGGGTTTGATATTACTGAGGTTCATAATACTTAGCTCTGTTTAAAAGAATCTATTTAACTTCTTCAACGTTGACGAGATGTTTCACTTTCTCGACCATGCCCATGATTTCGGGGCATTTGTTGTGTTCCACGCTCTGGCGGATCTTGCGCAGCCCGAGAGCGTCCAAATTGGCGCGCTGCTGCTTGGATGCACCGATGCGGCTTTTGGTCTGGGTGATTTTAACTATTGCCATTTCGCTGTATAGTTATACTGTGTGTGGTGGATAAATACTCCTTGCGAAAGGGGTAAATTAACCGTTAAAAACTTTGGTAAGTGAAATGCCGCGGGTTTCGGCGATGGTCACCGGGTCGCGCAACTCGGCCAATGCTGCCACCGTAGCTTTCACGAGGTTGTGCGGGTTGGACGAGCCTTTGCTCTTGGCCAGCACGTTCTTGACCCCGACGCTTTCCAGCACGGCGCGCATGGCACCCCCTGCGATCACCCCGGTACCGGGAGATGCCGGGCGCAACAACACCCGCGAACCGCTGAATTTGGCGGTCTGCTCGTGCGGGATGGTCCCTTTCAGAACCGGAACTTTAATCAAGTTCTTCTTGGCATCTTCCACGCCTTTGGCGATAGCGGAGGTTACTTCGGATGCTTTACCGAGGCCGTAGCCCACGATCCCGTTTTCATTCCCTACCACTACGATAGCGGAGAAGGTGAAGGTCCGCCCCCCTTTGGTAACTTTCGTTACACGCTGTATGCTTACCAGGCGGTCTTTGAGCTCGATGTCGCTGGTGCGTACTTTCTTTATGTTGTTCGTTGACATAATGTTTCGTTGGTCTTAATTAGAATTTAAGCCCGCCTTCGCGTGCGGCATCGGCCAGTTGTTTCACGCGGCCGTGGTACAGGTACCCGTTGCGGTCGAAGGCTACGCCGGACACGCCGGCTGCCATGGCTTTCGCGGCCACGGCTTTCCCGACCAGCGCTGCGACTTCGGTCTTGGTCTTGCCTTTGGCTGCTTCGGCCACTTCCTTATCCAATGAAGAAGCTGACGCCAGGGTCTTACCGGCCCGGTCGTCGATCACCTGGGCGTAAATCTGCTTGTTGCTGCGGAAAACCGTCAGGCGCGGCGTTTCGACCGTCCCGTTAACGATTTTGCGAATGCGCATCTTGATGCGTGCGCGTCTTGCTATTTTAGTAAGTGCCATTGTCTTCTTAACTGTTATTTGGAGTTAGCTGACTTCCCTGCTTTGCGGCGCAGCTGCTCGCCTACGAACTTGATACCTTTACCCTTGTACGGTTCCGGTTTGCGCAGCGAGCGGATCTTGGCAGCCACTTGCCCGATAAGTTGTTTGTCCGCACTCTTCAAAGTGAGGATAGGATTCCCCTTTTTCTCGGCGAATACCTCGGCTTTCACTTCCGCCGGCAGCATGATATGAATATCGTGCGAATATCCCAGGCTCAGTTCGAGGATCTGGCCTTTGACTTCGGCTTTGAAACCGACGCCGATCAGTTCCTGTTTGGTTTCGTATCCGACCGATACGCCATGCACCATATTGGCGATCAGCGCACGGTACAGGCCGTGCATCGACCGGTGCCTCGGCTGGTCCGTAGGCCGTGTTACATGGATTTCTTCTCCCTCGACCTTCACGGTGATGTCCGGATCGACTTTCTGGGAAAGTTGTCCGAGAGGGCCTTTCACGCTTACCACATTGTCGGCGCCAACGGTAACGGTAACGCCTTTAGGCAGGTTTACAGGTAATTTTCCGATTCTTGACATTGTATTGTCTGGTTTGTTTGATTAATATACGTAACACAGCACTTCGCCGCCCACATTATCCTGGCGGGCCTGCTTATCTGTCATCACCCCTTTGGAGGTCGAAACGATGGCAATACCCAAGCCGTTCATCACGCGCGGCATGTCGGCTGCGCTGGCGTACTGACGCAGGCCCGGACGGCTCACGCGCGTAAGGGCTTTGATCGCCGGAGTTTTGGTCTCCGGGTGGTACTTCAAGGCGATCTTGATGGTCGAGAAGCCTTTTTCGTTGGTTCCGAACTTGTAAGCGAGGATGTAGCCCTGTTCGTGCAGGATGCGTACGATCTCTTGCTTGATTTTCGAGCCGGGAGCTTCAACCACTTTATGGTTGGCTTTCACCGCGTTTCTGATACGTGTCAGAAGATCTGCTATCGGATCTGTCATGGTTAAAATTGATTTTGTTGTTTTCTGTTTTTCAATGTGTTACACTCGCCGAACCGATGTAATGGGTTTACACAAGCGCCCACAAAGAGTGGCAAAGTTACAAACTATTCATTAATAATCAAATTATTAGCAGGGTTTTTATCGCTTTTTCCCGGGACTCCCGAGCGGGGCCGGGGGTTGTGCATAAAAAAGGGAGCCTCGTAATCCGAGGTTCCCTTTATCCTGTCCGTCCGCCTGTGGCAGCGGATGGTTGTCGGTACGAAAACTACCAGCTCGCTTTCTTCACACCCGGCAGCAGGCCTGCGGATGCCATTTCGCGGAACTGGATGCGGCTGATGCCGAACTGGCGCATATACCCTTTCGGACGGCCGGTCAGCTGGCAACGGTTATGCAGGCGGATCGGGTTCGAGTTTTTCGGCAGTTTGGCCAGCCCCGCATAATCCCCGGCTTCTTTCAGAGCCTTGCGTTTCGCTGCATATCGCGCCACGAGCTTCGCCCGTTTCACTTCGCGGGCTTTCATCGATTCTTTTGCCATGGCTTAGTTCTTTTTAGCGTTTTTAAAAGGAAGGCCGAACTGTTTGAGCAGCGCATAAGCCTCCGTGTCGTTCCCGGCAGTGGTGACGAACGTAATTTCCACCCCGAAAATTTTGGTGATCTTGTCGATGTCGATTTCCGGGAAGATGATATGCTCCTGCACCCCCAGGGTGTAGTTGCCCTGTCCGTCGAACTTGTCGTTGATCCCCTTGAAGTCGCGGATACGCGGCAGCGATACGGCGATCAGACGTTCCAGGAATTCGTACATCCGTTCGCGGCGCAGGGTCACGCGCACCCCGATCGGCATCTGCTTACGCAGTTTGAAGTTCGAGATGTCTTTCTTGGAACGGGTCTGCACGGCGTGCTGCCCGGCAATCGTGGAGAGCTCGTTCTGGGCCACTTCCACCAGCTTTTTGTCGGCAACGGCGGCGCCGATACCCTGGTTGATGACGATCTTTTCGAGCTTCGGCACCTGCATGATGCTCTTGTAGCCGAACTCTTTCATCAAAGCGGGAGCGATCTCCTCTTTGTATTTGGTCTTGAGTGAAGGTACGTATGCCATTATTTGATCTCCTCCCCTGATTTGACGGCCACGCGGACCAGTTTGCCTTGTTCGTTCTTCTTGCGGCCCACCCGGGTAGCCTTCCCCGACTTGGGGTCGAGCGGCTGCAGGTTGCTGATGTGGATCGGAGCTTCCTGCTTCACGATCCCGCCTTGGGGATTGGCTGCGTTGGGTTTGGTGTGTTTGCTCACCATATTGACCCCTTCGACGATGGCGCGCTGCTTTTCGACAAGCACCTCAAGCACTTTGCCCTGCTGGCCTTTGTTGTCGCCTGCATTGACGTACACCGTGTCCCCTTTTTTAATATGTAATTTGGTCGACATTTCTGTGTGTTTGTTAAAGGTTTACAGCACTTCCGGTGCCAACGAGATGATTTTCATGTTGGCATCCCTCAGCTCTCTGGCCACCGGGCCGAAGATGCGCGTGCCGCGCATTTCGCCTGCGTTATTGAGCAGCACCACGGCGTTGTCGTCGAAGCGGATGTAAGAGCCGTCCTGGCGGCGGATCTCTTTTTTGGTCCGCACCACGATCGCTTTCGATACCGCGCCTTTCTTGATGTCGCCCGACGGGGTCGCGCTCTTCACGCTCACGACGATTTTGTCGCCGATCGAGGCGTAGCGGCGGCCGGTACCGCCAAGTACACGGATACAGAGAACTTCCTTGGCTCCGCTGTTATCGGCTACGGAGAGCCGGCTTTCTTGTTGTATCATGGTTACTTAGCTCTTTCAATGATTTCTACTAATCTCCACCGTTTGCTTTTGCTCAGCGGGCGGGTCTCCATAATACGAACGGTATCGCCTTCGCCGCAGTCGTTGGTCTCGTCGTGGGCCACGAATTTGGTGGTTTTGTTAACGAACTTGCCGTATATCGGGTGTTTCACTTTTCGTTTGACAGCAACGACGATCGATTTGTCCATCTTGTTGCTGACGACCACCCCGGTTCTCTCTTTTCTAAGGTTTCTTTCTTCCATGGCCTCTACTTGTTAATAGTGGTGGTTTGTTTTTCGCGCAGGATGGTCAGCATACGAGCGATGTCACGGCGCATATTCTTGATAACGGTCGTGTTCTCTGCCGGAGAAACCGCATGGTTCAACTTTGCCTTGAGCAGGTTGGCCTTTTCGGTATCCACACGTTCGATGATTTCGCCTGCAGTCAGTTCACGTATTTCAGATGTTTTCATGTCTTCGTGTTAGATTGAGGTTCCGGTATAATCGCGGCGGATAATGAACTTGGTGGTGATCGGCAGCTTCTGGGCGCCGAGACGAAGCGCTTCCTGCGCTACTTCCAGCGGCACGCCTTCTGCTTCGAACAGGATGCGGCCCGGGGTCACCGGGGCCACGAACCCTTCGGGCGAACCTTTACCTTTACCCATACGCACTTCGGCCGGCTTCTTGGTGATAGGCTTGTCCGGGAAGATCCGGATCCATACCTGACCTTCACGCTTCATCTGGCGCACGATGGCCTGACGGGCTGCTTCAATCTGTCGCCCGGTGATCCACGCAGATTCGAGGGCTTTGATACCGAACGAACCGAATGACAGCTCGGCACCTCTCTGTGCCAGACCTTTCATGCGGCCTTTCTGCATTCTGCGAAATTTCGTCTTTTTTGGTTGTAACATGGTTAGTTCCTTTTATTACGTCTGACGACAGATTTACTGATTATTACTGTTACGGTCTCCGCCACGACGGTCGCCGCCGTTTCTGCGGTCTCCGCCACGGCCTCCGCGACGGTCGCCACGACCTCCGCGACGATCGTCACGGCCTCCGCGATCGCCGCCACGGCCCGGAGTTCCGGCTGCCGAAGCGCTCATCCCCACGATCGGAGAGAGGTCGCGTTTGGTGTAAACCTCGCCGTTGCAGATCCATACCTTGACGCCCAACAGCCCTACCTTGGTCAAGGCTTCGGCCAGGTTGTAGTCGATGTCGGCACGGAATGTGTGCAGCGGAATACGTCCTTCTTTATAAGACTCGGAACGGGCCATTTCGGCTCCGCCCACACGACCCGAGATCTGGATCTTGATCCCTTCGGCGCCCATGCGCATGGTCGATGCGATGGTGGTCTTGATAGCCCGGCGGTAAGAGATGCGCCCTTCCACCTGGCGTGCGATATTATTGGATACGATCACCGCGTCCAGCTCCGGACGTTTCACTTCGAAGATGTTGATCTGAACATCCTTGCCGGTGAGTTTGCGCAGTTCTTCCTTCAGTTTGTCGACTTCCGAGCCGCCTTTGCCGATGATGATCCCCGGACGCGAGGTGCTGATGGTAACGGTCACCAGCTTCAGCGTGCGTTCGATCACGATCTTCGAGATGCTGGCTTTGGCCAGACGGGCCCCGAGGTATTTGCGGATTTTGGAGTCTTCGACGAGTTTGGCCGGGAATTCCTTACCGCCATACCATGACGAGTCCCAGCCGCGGATAATGCCCAGTCGATTGGCTATCGGATTTACTTTCTGTCCCATCTTAGTTCGCGGCGTTTTCAGGTTTCACATCGGCGGCTTTTTTGGCGGCCGTTTTCTTGGTTGCAGTCGCTTTGGCTTCTTTTGCCGGAGCTTTCGCTGCGACAGCGGCCGGAGCGGCCGGCACCATGCGGTCCACAATGATGGTCACATGGTTGGAGCGTTTGCGAATGCGGTGTGCGCGACCCTGCGGTGCCGGCTGGATACGTTTGAGCTGGCGGCCGCCGTCCACGAAGATGGTTTTTACACAAAGCGGGGTCTCTTCCAGGGAAACGCCCTGGTTTTTGGCTTCCCAGTTGGCGATCGCCGAACGGAGGAGCTTTTCGAGGCGTACCGATGCCTCTTTTTTGCTGTAGCGCAGCATACCGAGGGCCTTATTAATCTCGACGCCACGGATCATATCTGCGACAAGTCTCATTTTTCTGGGAGACGTCGGGCATTCGCGCAGCGACGCAATGGCGGTCACGCGCTTCTCTGCCTTGAGCTTTTCGGCTCTTAATCTTTTTCTTGCACCCATTAGTTATAATGAATTACTTTTTTTAACACTATTTTTTCTTGTTACCCCCGTGACCGCGGAAGCTGCGGGTGGGCGCAAATTCGCCCAGCTTGTGGCCCACCATGTTTTCGGTGACATAGACCGGGATGAATTTGTTCCCGTTATGTACCGCCAGGGTGTGTCCCACGAAGTCCGGCGAGATCATGCTTGCCCGTGACCAGGTCTTGACAACCGATTTCTTGCCACTGTCATTCATGGCGAGAATCTTACCTTCGAGTTTCGGCTCGATATATGGTCCTTTTTTAAGTGAACGGCTCATTTACGCTGATTTTAGATTATTTATTCCTACGTGAAACGATGAACTTGGAGGTCGTTTTCTTCGGGTTGCGGGTTTTGTAGCCCTTGGCCAGCACGCCCGTACGCGAGCGCGGGTGCCCCCCTGAAGCACGGCCTTCACCACCGCCCATCGGGTGGTCTACCGGGTTCATCACGACGCCGCGGTTGCGCGGACGACGGCCAAGCCAGCGTTTGCGACCGGCTTTACCGCTCTGCTCGAGGCTGTGGTCCGGGTTGGACACAGTCCCTACCGTAGCGCGACAAGTGGTCAGCACCATCCGGGTTTCGCCTGAAGGAAGTTTAATAATGGCATACTTGCCTTCGCGGGCAAGCAGCTGAGCGTAAGTCCCGGCCGAACGTGCCATGACGGCGCCACGGCCCGGGGTGAGTTCGATGCAGTGCACAACGGTACCAAGAGGAATTTCCGAAAGGAATAGTGTGTTGCCCACTTCGGGTGCTACGCCCGCGCCGCTGGCGATGGTCTGCCCCACGGTCAGCCCCACCGGGGCCACGATGTAGCGTTTCTCGCCGTCGGCGTAAACCACCAGCGCGATGCGTGCGCTGCGGTTCGGGTCGTATTCGATGGTTTTGACCGTAGCGGTCATGCCATCCTTATTGCGCATGAAGTCGATGATGCGGTACTGACGTTTATGTCCACCACCGATATAGCGCATGGTCATTTTACCGGTATTGTTACGCCCGCCTGAGGATTTGAGCGACGTTACCAGTGATTTTTCCGGGGTCGAAGTAGTAATATCGTCGAACGTGCCGATAATTTTGTGTCTCTGACCCGGGGTCATCGGTTTAAATTTTCTAACTGCCATCGTCTTTAGATATTACTGTAAAAATCGATCTTGTCTTCGCCACCGAGGGTAACGATTGCTTTTTTGTAGCGG
>CAZAPI010000008.1:0-25046 GCA_964486945.1 uncultured Rikenella sp.
GATGTCGGGAGACTACCCGCTGGCTATTGCCGAGGGTGCGACGATGGTGCGCATCGGCAGCAGTATTTTCGGTGCCCGGCAATATTGAACCGTGAAAATACCGAATCGCACAAATACTTTGCAGTATGAACAAGATCACGACGAAATACCTGGGACTGGAGCTGAAAAGCCCGGTTATACTGAGCAGCTCGGGGCTGACCTCTTCGTTGCAACGCATCAAGGATGCGGAGGCGGCGGGAGTGGGGGCCGTGGTGCTCAAATCCATTTTCGAGGAGCAGATCATGAACGAGGTGGCGCATGTGGACAGCTACAGCGACTATCCGGAAGCGGCGGACTACGTGCGTACCTATGTGCAGGAAAACAACTTGGGACTGTACCTGAAACTGATCGAGGAGGCCAAGCAGCAGTGCGACATACCGATCATCGCCAGCATCAACTGCCGGCAGGCGGGCGAGTGGGTCAACTATGCGCGGGTGATCGAATCGGCCGGAGCGGATGCCCTGGAACTGAACATTTTCCTGCTGCCGACCGACAAAGAGCTTTCTTCGGACGAAATCGAACGCAATTACCTGGACATCATCGCGCAGGTGAAAGAGGCGATCACCATCCCGTTGGCGGTGAAGCTCGGCGCCGGATTTACCAACCCGCTGGCCATCGTGCGGGAGCTCTACTATCGGAATGTCAAAGGGGTAGTACTGTTCAACCGCTTCTATCCGACCGATATCGACATCGAAAAGATGACGGTCAAAGCCGGAGATATTTTCAGCCATTCGTCGGAACTGGCCAACGTATTGCGCTGGACGGCGCTCGTCAACGGCAGCCTGCCCCTGATCGACGTAGCGGTCTCCACCGGGGTGCATGCCGGTGCGGATGCGGTCAAGGCGATGTTGGCGGGCGCTTCGGCGGTGGAAATTGCCAGCGCGGTGTATGAAAAAGGGCTGGAGGTAGTCGGGGAGATCAATGCCTTTATCGGCGACTGGATGTACCGCCATGATTTTCAGGCCACGTGCGACTTCATCGGGCGGATGAACTCCAAGAACATTCCGAACCCGATGCTGTATGAGCGGACGCAGTTTATGAAATACTATTCGAACCACGAATAGCCGGAATGATGTTTTCAGTAGGAAAAGAGGAGTGGACCACTCTTCTTTTTGTTTCTTATTGACTCAAGTCGCCGGGCCGGTCATATTAAAGAGGATATGGCGAGGATTCTATTTTTTAACAAATCCGAGGTTATCTGTAAAAAAATGCCAATATTTGCGCAAGCAAATATTAACCCAGATAAATGCAGCAGACAAAAGACGTAGTTATCCGATTCTCAGGTGATTCGGGTGACGGTATGCAGTTGACCGGGATGCTTTTCAGCGACACCTCGGCCTTAGGGGGGAACAGTATCGCGACGTTCCCCGATTTTCCGGCTGAAATCAGGGCCCCGCAGGGGACAATGGCCGGAGTCTCCGGTTTTCAGGTGCATATCGGTAGCGAAAAAGTGCTCACTTCCGGCGATTACTGCGACCTGCTGGTGGCGATGAACCCGGTAGCCCTGCGCGCCAACCGGAAATGGCTCAAAAAAGGGGCTACGGTGATCGTCGATGCCGACAGCTTTACCGAAACGGCCGTGAAACGGGCCGGTTTCGAGACGCTCGACCCGTTCGCCGAACTGGGGATTACGGATTACAACATTATCCGCGCACCGATCGTATCCATGACCAAAGAGGCACTGGCGGAGACGGGGCTCGATATGAAAGCGGTCAACAAGTGCAAGAACATGTTCGCACTGGGGGTATGCTTTTGCCTCTACGACATGCCGCTGGAGCATACCGAAAACTACCTCAAAAAGAAATTCGCCAAGAAACCGGCGGTGGCCGAGGCGAATATACTCGTGCTGAAAGCAGGGTACAACTACGCTTCCAATACCCATATTTTCACGACCACCTACCAAGTTCCGGCGGCGAAACTCGCTAAAGGGACCTACCGGACGATTTCCGGGAATGTGGCGATGGCGTGGGGCTTGATCGCGGCTTCCGAGAAATCGGGACGGCCGCTCTTCTGCGGCTCCTATCCGATTACCCCGGCCACGGCTATTCTCGAAGAGCTGGCCAAACGGAAAGACTTGGGAGTGAAAACCTTGCAGGTCGAAGATGAGATCGCGGGGATCTGTACCGCCATCGGGGCTTCTTTCGCCGGGAATATGGCCGTGACGACTACCTCGGGGCCGGGACTGTCGCTCAAAAGCGAGGCGTTGGGACTGGCAGTGATGACGGAGCTGCCGCTGGTGGTGGTCGACGTGCAGCGCGGGGGGCCTTCGACCGGCCTGCCGACCAAAACGGAGCAGGCGGACCTCTATCAAGCCTTGTGGGGACGCAACGGAGAGTGCCCGCTGGTCGTTATGGCGGCTTGTACCCCGTCGGGATGCTTCGATGCGGCGTTCAAGGCGGCTAAGATCGCCATGGAGCATATGACACCGGTGATCCTGCTGTCGGACGGCTATATCGCGAACGGTTCGGAGGCATGGCGTATCCCGTCCATGAACCAGTATCCGGAGATCCACCCACCGGTGGTAACCGAGGTTCCGGACGGCGGTTTCGTACCCTATAAGCGCGACGAACTGCGGATGGCCCGGAGTTGGGCGTTGCCGGGTTCGCCGGGCTGCGAACATCGCTTGGGCGGTTTGGAGAAACTGGACGGCAAAGGATGTATTTCTCACGATCCGCTGAATCACCAGAAAATGGTGAACCTGCGGGCGGAAAAGGTTGCCCGCGTGGCCGATTTCATTCCGGAACAGGAGGTCCACGGCGACAAGAGCGGCGATCTGCTGGTGGTAGGATGGGGCAGCACCTACGGCCAGCTGCGCACAGCCGTGGATGCGATGCGCGCGGAAGGCAAAAGCGTCTCGCACTGCCACTTCAGCTTTATCAACCCGCTGCCCAAAGGGGTGGAGAAGATTTTCTCGCGGTTCAAGAAAATCGTGGTGTGCGAACTCAACACGGGGCAGTTTGCCAACTACCTGCGGATGAATTTCCAGCAGTTTGCTTATTTGCAGTACAACAAGGTGCAGGGCCTGCCTTTCACGGTGGTCGAACTGACCGACCATTTCCGTGCCCTGCTGGCCGACAATAAATAGAGACTGTATGATACGATATACTCCACAGGATTTCAAAAGCGACCAGGAGGTCAAATGGTGCCCGGGATGCGGCAACCACTTTATTCTCAATGCGGTGACCAAGGCATTGCCGGAGGTGGCCGAAGCACTCAATTACCAACACCAGCGTTTCACGTTCGTGTCGGGGATCGGTTGTTCGTCGCGGTTCCCGTATTACGTGCATACCTATGGTTTCCATGGAATACACGGCCGTGCAGCAGCGATCGCCACGGGCGTCAAGGTGGCGAACCCGACGCTGTCGGTATGGGAGGTCACCGGAGACGGCGATGCGCTGGCGATCGGCGGGAACCATTTCATCCACGCCATACGCCGGAATATCGACATCAATATCATGCTGTTCAACAACCAGATTTACGGGCTGACGAAAGGGCAGTACTCGCCGACCTCGCCGCTGGGTAAGGTGACGAAGACGTCGCCGTACGGAACGGTGGAACACCCGTTCTCGCCGGGCGAAATCGTCTTAGGCGCGCGCGGGACTTTCTTCGCCCGGACGATCGACGTGGATGTGAACCTGACGAAAGACTGTCTGGTGGCGGCGGCCAAAAACGACGGGGCATCGGTGGTGGAGATCCTCCAAAACTGCGTGATCTTCAATGATAAGGCTTACGATGCTTTCCTGAACAAAGAGGTTAGGGAGGACAGCACCATCGTGCTCCGGCACGGCGAGCCGATGATCTTCGGCAAGAACCGGGACAAGGGGCTGATCCTGGACGGTTTGAAATTGAAAGTGGTCAAGATTGGAGAGAACGGTATCACGCGGGCGGATATTCTGGTGCATAACGCAATGGAACCGAACCCGGGGATACATATGATGCTGGTGAACATGAAAGCGCCGGAGATGCCGGTGGCACTCGGGGTTATACGGGCGGTGAAAGATCATACCTATGACGACCAGGTGCGGGACCAGTTGATCGCAGTGCGGATGCGGGCCAAGATATTCAATATGGACCAGCTTTTACATAGCGGGGAAACTTGGGAAGTCAAATAACCGGAACGCGTTCCAAGGAAAAAGGGTGAGCATTTCTGCTCACCCTTTTATTATATAGCGAATAAGCGCGGTTACCGCTTTCCTTGGCGTTGCTGCTGTTGCTGCTGCTTACGCATCGCCTCCTGCTGGCGCTGCATCTCTTCGAGCCGCATCTGCCATTTCGATTTCTTAACCGGTTTCTTGCTGTTTTCCATCATCTTGGCGTGCAGCTTTTTGTCGTCTACGATGTAGCGGAACGCGAAAGTCTGCCCCATGGTGATCAGGTTCGAAAGCAGGTAGTACCAGCTCAGCCCCGAAGCGTAGTTGTTGAACCACAACAGGAGCATGATCGGCATCATGTAGAGCATCATGAACTTCATTCCCGGCATCTGCTGGTTGCTCATGCCGGCCGACTGCGAGTAGTTGATCTTCGAGGTAAAGAACAGCGAAACAGCCATCAGCAGGGTGAACAGGCTGATATGGTCTCCGTAGAACGGAATGCTGAAGCCGTCCGGAAACGTCCAGATGCTGTCGTAGGACGAAAGGTCGTCGGCCCACAGGAACGATTTGCCCCGCAGCTCGATGGATGCCGGGAAGAACCGGAACATGGCGATCAGGATCGGGAACTGGATCAGCAGGGGAAGGCACCCGCCCATAGGATTGACCCCGGCGGCCTTGTATAGCTGCATCATCGCCTGCTGTTTCTTTATCGCATCATCTTTCTTAGGATACTTCTCGTTCAGCTTGTCGATGTCCGGTTTCAGTAGCCGCATCTTGGCCGTAGAGAGGTAAGATTTGTAGGTTAGCGGGAAGATCAGCAGTTTGATAAGCACCGTCAGGATCAGGATAACGATACCGAAGTTGGCGATGTAGCTGCCCAGGAAGTCGAATACAGGGATCACGACGTAGCGGTTGATCCAGCCGATGATCCACCAGCCCAGTGGTACCAGCTTCTGGAGCTCCATGTCCCCGTATTTTTTCAGCACCGAGAATTTGTTCGGCCCGAAATAGAATTGCAGGTTGTAACCCTCGGTCGCCGGCGTGTAAGGCAGGGTCAGCAGCGCCGAAAAATCCTTGATATTCTTATCCGTCGGCGGGAAAGTGTTGTACTTCAAGTCCGCATTGGCGAAATTATCGGACGATACGATGATCGATGAGAAGAACTGTTGCTTGAACGCCACCCACTGTACCTTTGTGGAGACAGTCTCCTCTTTGGTGCCGGTCGACATGCCGAGTTCCTCGATGGAGGTCTCGCCCGGGTATTTGTAAGCGATGGTGGTGTAGTTGTTCTCGTTCTGGAACCCTTTTTCCTCCTGCGGGGAGATGATGTTCCACGCCACGGTGACATCCGGCTGGTTCGGAACGATCTTGCCCTTGAAATGGGAGAGATCCACCTTCATGTCCATCAGGTAATTGTCCGGACGAATCGTGTAAAGGTATTCCAAATAGGAGGACGAATCGGCATAGAGCCGGAAAGCGATGGCCGTATCCGAAATCATCCGCGGCGTAAAGTAGAAGTTTGCCGTGTTGATCTGCTCCGGGGCGAACAGGTTCAGGTTGAAACGCGAACCGTCTTCGCGGAACAGCATCAACGGATCGCCCGCATAGGTCTTATAGTCCTTGAGCTGCGCCGCTGCGATCCGTCCTCCCTTGTTGGAGAAAGTGAGGATGAACAGGTCGTTTTCCAGCGTATAGAATTCCTCCTTACCTTTCAGCTGTGCATCGTAGGCCGCTCCCAGGATCGACGGCGCCGGTTCCGCATCGGTCAGCGCTGCCGTATCCGGCGGAGTCTGTCCCTGCACCAACGTTTCGCCCGTCGGCGACAGCATCGGTTTCGGCGCATTGACCATTGCGATGGAGTCCAGCCGCTGTTGTTCCAGTAGTCTTTCCGTGTATTGTTTGTTATTGTACCAGCTGAATCCGAAAAGGATCACGCCGATCACCAACAAACCGATGAGTGTGTTTTTATTCATCTATGAAAATGCTATTTCTGCTTGGGTTCCTGATAGTTGATGGCCGCCTTGACGAAGTCGACGAAAAGCGGGTGCGGGTTGATGACCGTACTTTTGTACTCCGGGTGGTATTGCACCCCGACGAACCAGGGATGGTCTTGTACCTCAACGACTTCCACCAGATTGGTATCCGGGTTGATCCCCGTGGCGACCATGCCGGCTGCCTCCAGCGCCTCTTTGTACTTGTTGTTGAATTCATACCGGTGGCGGTGCCGCTCGCTGATATTGGCCTTGCCGTAAGCCTCGTAGGCGTGCGATCCTTCGGCCAGCGTGCAGGGATATGCCCCCAAGCGCATGGTACCTCCCTTTTCGGTAATGCCTTTCTGCTCTTCCATCAGGTCGATCACCGGTTCCGGGGTGGCTCCCGTCTCCGTCGAATTGGCTTCGCTCAGCCCCAGGACGTTCCGGGCGTACTCGATCACGCAGCACTGCATCCCCAGGCAGATCCCCAGGAACGGCACCCGATTCTCGCGTGCATATTTCACCGCAATGATCTTGCCTTCCAGCCCGCGGTGTCCGAAGCCCGGCGCCACGAGTATGCCGCTCATATCACCCAGCACTGCCGCCACATTCTGCTCTGTGATCTTTTCCGAATTCACGTATTGCAACCTGACTTTCACATGATTGGTTGCCCCGGCGTGAATGAACGCTTCGCTGATCGACTTGTAAGCGTCCGGCAATTCGGTGTATTTGCCCACGAGCGCGATTTTGACTTCTCCTTTGTCCGGATTCTTGACCCGGTCGACGAAATCACGCCATTTTTCGAGGTCGATCGGCCGCTCGGTATCCAGTCCCAGTTTGCGGAGGGCTACGATGTCGAGTTTCTGGTCGAGCATCATCAGCGGCACTTCGTAAATGGTTGGCACGTCGAGCGACGCAACAACGGCGTCCTGCTCCACATTACAGAACAAGGCCACTTTGCGTTTCACCTCTTCGGTGAGCGACATCTCCGAGCGCAGCACGAGAACATCCGGCTGCAACCCGTTTTCCTGCAAAGTCTTGACTGAGTGCTGGGTCGGCTTGGTCTTGAGCTCGCCGCTGGCCCGCATATAGGGGATCAGCGTCAGGTGCACCACCAGCGTATTCCCGAATCCCAGCTCGTATCTCAGCTGCCGCACCGATTCGATATACGGCAACGACTCGATATCCCCGACCGTCCCGCCGATTTCGGTGATGACCACGTCGTATTTATGTTTGGTTCCCAGCAGCTGGATGCGACGCTTGATCTCGTCCGTGATGTGGGGAATGACCTGCACGGTCTTTCCCAGAAACTCACCCCGGCGCTCTTTGTTGATCACGCTTTGGTAGATACGCCCCGTGGTCACGTTATTGGCTTGCGAGGTCGGTTTGCCCAGGAAACGTTCGTAGTGCCCCAGGTCGAGGTCGGTCTCGGCGCCGTCTTCGGTCACGTAGCACTCTCCGTGTTCATACGGATTAAGTGTTCCCGGGTCGATGTTGATATAAGGGTCGAGCTTCTGTATCGTCACCGAATACCCTCTGGCCTGCAATAGTTTGGCCAGCGATGCGGCGATAATCCCTTTGCCCAGGGACGAGGCGACGCCGCCGGTCACGAAAATGTATTTGGTCTGTGATTTCATATGGGTTTGGTTACTCCTGTTCCGTCGTATTGGTTGTGGTGGTTTCTTCGGTCGTCTCCGCTGCGGCAGTTTCCGCTTCGGTTGCCGGGTTTTCCGGCTGTTCCGTCTTCGGAGCGGGGGAGGGCTCCGGATTGTCGATCATCCGGATCTTCTCGATCAAGGTGTTGATTTGTTCCTTGGCCCGAGCGATCTTGTTCTGCACCTCTTTCATAAGTGCCTCGGCGTTCTTAGACCGGGCAAAGAAGCCGATATTGTTCTCCCAGATCTGGATATCGCCCTCGATCTGCCGGATCTTATTGTAGAGTCGGTCGCGTTCTTGGCTCAGCCGCCGCGAGCCGCCCTCCTGTATCTTGGAGACTTTGTCCCGGAAGTTGCGGATGTGCCGTTCCCGCTCTTCGCCCCTAAGCAGATCGAACAGACCGTCCACCACTTTCCGGTATTCCGCCTGGATCGCTTCTTTCTTCTTGATCGGCACGAACCCGATCTCGGCCCAGCGGCGCTGGTACTCTTTGATCGTGTCGAAACTGATGTCCACTTTTTCGTGCAACCGTTTCCGCATTTCCTCAAGCATTTCCTGCTTCTTTGTCAGGTTTTCGGCATATTGCGAGTCCTGGTTGCCGAAATGCTCTGCCTTGCGCGTGAAGAATTTGTCGCTCGCCGCGCGGAACCGTTTCCAAACCTGTTCCGAATGCTTGCGCGAAGTGGCTCCGATCTCTTTCCATTTTTTCTGCAACGCGATCAGGGCGTCAGTCGTCGCTTTCCAATCCTCGCTGTCCTGCAAGGCTTCCGCCTGCACGCACAAGTCCAGTTTGGCCTGCAGGTTATCTTCGATCTCCGACTTCATCTCCTGGTAGAAAGCGCGCTTGGATCCGAAGAATTTGTCGCAGGCTGTCCGGAAACGTTCGTAGATCTTTGTATTGTCTTTTTTCGGTGCGAAGCCGATCGTTTTCCAAACTTTCTGGATCTCGACGATCTGTTCGGAGGCGGCGTTCCACTCTTTGTGCGAGGTGAATGCCGATCCGGCCAGCTCTTCGACTTTTTCGCAAAGTTCCGTTTTCAAAACCAGATTCTGTTTCTGCTCGGCTTTGATCCCTTCGAAATACTCTTGATGACGCTTGTTGATCTGCGTGCTGGCGGCTTTGAACCGTTCCCACAGCGCGTCTTTGAATTCCGGCGCTACGGGGCCGATCTCGCGCCACTCGTCGTGGAGTTTCTGGAGCTTGTGGAACGCATTGGTCGCGGACGGGTCGAGCATCAGGGCTTCCGCCTCTTCCGCCAAAGCGGTCTTTGCCTCGTAATTCTTTTTGAGGTCCAGATCGCGCAGTTCCTTATTGATCTTGATATAGTTGTAGAAATTCTCGACATGGTGATGGTAGGTCTCCCACAGGCCTTTGAGTTTCTCCTGCGGCACGAGGCCGGCATCTTTCCATCGCTGTTGCAGCTCGCGGAACGTATTGAACGTATGGCCTAGGGTCTCGTTTCCGTTGACCAACTCTTTCAGCTCTTCGATGATCTGCAATTTTGCCGCGTAGGCCCGCTCCTTTTCCTGCTCGGCATTGTTGATGAAGGCATCGCGTTTTTCGCGGTACCGCACCAGCTGTTCCTTGAATTTCGCTTCGTTTTCGTTTTCCGCCGGTTTGAAATCCTCGGCAATACCGCCATTTTCGATAAATGCAGCCCGTTGTGCCTCGATCTCTGCGCGGCCGGCTTTGTAAAAGGCGATTTTCACTGCCTCCACGTCGCCGCGCAGGTTCTGCACGGGACGTTCGTCCAACATCCGGGCCAGCATTCCGATCAGTTCCGCCTGCGTCTTATCCGCATAGGGGTTTGCAGCCGGTGCGGCGCTTTCCGTTTTTTCCTCCGTATCTGCGGCATCGGCAGTCGGAGTAGTAATTTCTTGCGTAGTTTCGACTTCTGTCTCCTCATTGGCGATTGTAGCGGCCTCTTGCGGAGTAGGGGTGTCGAACTGCTCTTCCCCGGTTTGGGCAAGGGCCTGAGCAGAAGATAAACCTTGACTTTCCATGTTGTTCAGGTTGTTTGGGTTGACATAATCAAAGATGCCCGGCTTTCCGAAGAACCATACTCAAAAGCCCTCCGGAAAATCGGGCATCGAAACGTTCCTACAAAATTAGGAAGATTTTTCGCCATTCTCAAATTTTTTCGCCTTCCGGCGGGGCGCCTCGGGAGCTTTCGGAGCCGCTTTTTCGAGCATCGGTTTCAAGAACCGGCCCGTGTAGCTTTCGGGGCAGGCCGCCACCTGCTCCGGCATCCCTTGCGCGATCAACTGGCCTCCGGCTTCTCCCCCCTCCGGCCCGATGTCGATCAGGTGGTCCGCCACTTTGATCACGTCGAGGTTATGCTCGATCACGATCACTGTGTTCCCTTTGTCCGCCAGCTTGTTCAGCACGCCCAGCAAAACGCGTATGTCCTCGAAATGGAGGCCGGTGGTCGGCTCGTCGAGGATGTAGAGCGTACTTCCCGTATCCTTGCGCGACAGCTCCGACGACAGCTTGATGCGCTGGCTCTCGCCGCCCGAGAGGGTAGTGCAGGGCTGTCCCAATTGCAGATACCCCAATCCCACATCCTGTATAGCCTTGAGTTTTTGGTGAATGACGGGTACATGCTCGAAAAACTCAACCGCCTGGTTGACCGTCATGTTCAGCACGTCGTCGATGTTCTTTCCTTTGTACTTCACCTGCAAAGTCTCGCGGTTATAGCGGTGCCCGTTGCAGGCCTTGCAGGTGACATATACGTCCGGCAGGAAGTTCATCTCGATGGTCTGCACCCCCGCGCCCCGGCACTCCTCGCACCGTCCCCCCTTCACATTGAAAGAGAACCGCCCCGCTTTATATCCTCTGATTTGCGCATCCGGCGTGGCTTCGAACAGCTTGCGAATATCTCCGAATACGTTGGAGTAGGTTGCCGGATTGCTGCGCGGACTGCGCCCGATGGGCGACTGATCCACGATCACCAACTTGTCGATATGCTCTATCCCCTCGATCGTGTCGTAGGGCAGCGGCTGGTCGTACGAGCGGTACAATTCCCGCGAGATCGCTGGCCGCAAGGTCTGGTTTACCAGCGTCGATTTTCCGCTGCCGCTCACCCCCGTAACCACAATGAATTTTCCCAGCGGAAATTCCACCGTGATATTCTTGAGGTTGTTCCCCCTCGCTCCCTTGACCGTCAGAAATTTGCCATTTCCTTTGCGTTTGGTTTCCGGGATTGCTATCGCCCGCCGTCCGGTCAGGTAATCCGTCGTATAGGTAGGCGTTCTGAGCACCTCGTCCAGCGTCCCCACCGCAGAGATCTCCCCGCCTTTCCGGCCCGCTGCAGGGCCCACGTCCACGATCCAGTCCGCCGATTCGATCATTTCCTGGTCGTGCTCCACCACAATCACGCTGTTGCCCGCATCCCGCAGCTGCCGGAGCGAATTGATGAGTTTGATATTATCCCGCTGGTGCAGGCCGATGCTCGGCTCGTCCAGAATATAGAGCACATTCACCAGTTTCGACCCGATCTGCGTCGCCAGCCGGATGCGCTGGCTTTCGCCGCCGCTCAATGTCCGCGACGAGCGCGACAGGGACAAGTACCCCAGCCCCACGTCCGTCAAAAAGCGCAGCCGCTCGCGTATTTCCTTAAGAATATCCCGCGCAATGGCCTGTTGTTTCTTGTTGAGCCGCTTTTCGATCCCATCAAACCATCCGGTCAGCTCTTCAATGCTCATGGCCGACAGTTCCGCAATATTCTTCCCGTCGATCCTGAAATAGAGCGAATCTTCCTTCAGGCGCGTCCCGTGGCACACCGAACAGGGTCGTCTCTCCACATACTGCTCTTTCCACTTCGCTCCCTTGTCTCCCTCTTCGGCCTGCGCTTCGAGGTAGGCGACGATCCCTTCCCAGGCCGTTATATAGCTGTTTCCCGCGCCCGACTGCGCTTTGATGCGCAACGGCGTGGCGTCGCCGTAAAGCAAGGCGTTCATCGCCTCTTCGTCCAGTTCGTCCAGCGGGGTGTCGAAAGTGAAATCGTACCGGCCGGCTAATGCCGAAATCTTGTTGAAAACCATATTGGTCTTCGGCTTGCCCAACGGCTGGATACCTCCCCGGTTGATCGATTTGCCGCCGTCCGGGATGATGCGCGAAATGTCGAATACCGTCTCTTCGCCCAGCCCGTTGCAGTGCGGGCATGCTCCCTGCGGCGAGTTGAACGAAAAGGTGTGCGGTGCCGGTTCATTGTATGAAATTCCTGTCGTCGGACACATCAGGTTGCGGCTGTAATAGCGGGTTTCGCCTGTTTCGTAATCTGCAACCATCATCGTCCCCTTACCCTGGCGCATCGCTTCTTCGAGGCTCTTTTTGATCCGTGACTCGGCATCCGCTTCTGCCGGCATGCGGTCGATCACCAGCTCGATATGGTGGATTTTGTACCGGTCGAGCTGCATTCCTCCGTGCAATTCGACGATCTCGCCGTCCACCCTCGCGTAAAGGTAGCCTTTTTTGATCATCGTGGCGAACAGCTCGCGGTAGTGTCCCTTGCGCCCCTTGACCAGCGGTGCCAGCAATGCTATTTTCCGGCCTTTGAACCGGTCTATAATAAGTTCCGTGATCTTCTGGTCGCTGTAATGCACCATCTCCTCGCCCGTCGCTTTGGAGTAGGCGATGGAGGCCCTTGCAAACAGCAGACGCATAAAGTCGTTGATCTCCGTCACGGTTCCCACCGTCGAGCGCGGATTGCGCCCCGTGGTCTTCTGTTCGATGGAGATGACCGGGCTAAGCCCCGTGATCTTGTCCACGTCCGGTCGCTCCAGCGTGCCGAAGAACTGCCGGGCATAGGCGCTCAGGGTTTCGAGATACCTGCGCTGCCCCTCGGCGTATATGGTGTCGAACGCGAGCGACGATTTCCCCGACCCGGACAGGCCCGTAATCACGGTGAGCTTATCCCGCGGGATTGTAACGTCCACATTTTTAAGGTTGTGGACGCGCGCCCCTTCGACAATGATCTTGTCGTTCTTATTTTCCATTTTCCCTGAATCCTTCGGTGGGTACCATGACCGTGTAAGCCGTGCCGCCTTTGTTGGCATACTCGTAGCTTCGTATCCACGGATTGAGTATCCGCAGCGTCTTGTAATTGGTCCCGTGTTTGGCGGCGAATGCCGACCAGTTTATATTCTGTTCGCTGACGGTTACTTTCTTATAATTTTCGAACGCCGGGAAATAGTCTTTCCGACGCAGGCGATACCCGTATTTCTGCGGGTTTTCCGTCAGCAGCTTGAACGAGAGGATGCGGTAAACGTAGCGCATCGTTTCGTCCGGCAAAAACAGGTCGTAATACGACTTCACCCCCTGTATGTCCATCCGCCTGCTGACTCCGGCCTGCCCGGCATTGTAGGAGGCTGCCACCAGCGTCCAATTGCCGTAGCGTTTATAGGCGTCCCGCAGGTATTTGCACGCGGCCTCCGTGGCGATCTCGACATTGAAGCGCAAATCCACATTGCTCCCTGTTTCGACCCCGTAGTCCTTGGCCGCCGACGGCATGATCTGCCACAGGCCCGATGCCCCGGCCGGGGATACCGTGTTGGGGTCCAGTCCGCTTTCGGCCATGCAGAGGTATTTAAAGTCCTCAGGTATACCGTATTTCTTCATGATCGGCTCGATCACCGGAAAATAACGGGTCGTCAGCCGCAGGGTACGGAGCGTCCGCGAGTGCATGAACATCGTCACGGTCATCTCCCGCTCCAACGCCTCGCGTACTTCGGCATATTGCACCGGCACCTTTTCTCCCGCAAATGTCAGCTCTTTCGGCAGGTCGGGAACAAATACCGGCGGCGTTTCCTCCGGAATGTCGGCCACCGCAGGCCGGCCGCCCTTTCCCTGCTGGGCACAGGCTGTTGCGATGCTTCCGGCCAAAAGAACAGCGGAAAGAAGTAGTGTATGTCTTTTCATCTCTCTCGCAAATCTATAATATGTTATCCAACGCATTTTTAATGCTGATTATTTTGAACAAATCGAGCACGGTCAATACGATGAAGACCATCAGCATCCACCGCAGAAATTGGGTATTGATCCGCGTAGCGTATTTCGATGCGATATAAGCCCCGATCACATTCCCGATGGCGTGCACAAAACCGTAAGTGTATGCCACCTGCCCGTGGTACATGAAAACCGCCAGCGAGAAGGGGATGTAGAGCATGACGATAAAGCTCTTGAGCGCGTTGGCCGTAATCACGTCGTAGCCCATGCCCATAATCGTCAGCCCGAGAATCACGTACCCCATTCCGATCTGGAACGCACCTCCGTACAGTCCCACCAGCAGGAACCAGAGGTAGTCGGCTTTCCGCACTTCGCGCACAGGTTTGCCGTTCCCTTTGAGTACCCGGTTGGGGCTGAATATCAGTAAGACCAGCAGCAGGATGAGGATCGTCGCCAGCAGTATCACGAACAGCGACGGATTGACCGATGCGGCGAACTCGGCCCCGATCAGCGCGCCGACAGCCGTGGGGATCCCCAGTTTCAGCCCGACCGAATAGTCCAGCAGGTGCTGTTTTCGGAAATTGAACGCCGCGGCCCCGACCTGGAACAGCACCGGCAGCCGGTTGGTGCCGTTGGCGATGCCGATAGGAAGGCCCAGCGCCGTATAGACGGAGATCGACACCGCAGCTGCCGCACCTGCAAAGGTGTTGACCACACCGACGAAAATCCCCGAACAGATCAGGAGTATGACGACCGAAAGACTCATTTCCTATTCCTCGACGAGGGTAAAATGATCGGCATCCATATGTGCCGGGAATTTCCGGCGGAAAGTCTCCAGGTCGTTCAGAGAAAGCGTGGCCGATACCATGCACTCTTCGGAGGGAGCCGCCTCGGACAGCGGCTGCCCGAGGTAGTCCAGGATTGCCGAGTCGCCCGAATAGGTATTCCCCGGCTCCTTGCCGCAGCGATTGACGCCCACCACATAGGCCAGGTTCTCGATCGCCCGGGCGCGCAACAGCGAACTCCACGCATACCGCCGCGACTCCGGCCAGCAGGCCACATAAACCAGTACGTCGTAGTCCTGCCGATTCCGCGAAAAGACCGGAAAACGCAGGTCGTAACAAATCATCGGGCAGATGCGGAACCCTTTGTAGTGGACGATCAGCCGTGAATTGCCTCCCATATATACCTCATGCTCGCCACCCATCCGGAACAGGTGCCGCTTATTATAGGTAAGCCATACTCCGTCCGGGGTAAAGAAAAACAAACGGTTGAAATAGCTCGTTTCAGGTTCCGTCCGCCGGATATGGTCACGGATGGCGATGCTCGTGATGATCGCCTTCCCTGTCCGCACCGCCAGGTCGCGCATGAAAGTCACCGCCTCGCCATCCATTTCCTGGGCGATCGAAGCGGGGTTCATGCTGAAACCGGTGGCGAACATTTCCGGCAGTACCACAAGATCGGCATCCCCGGCTTCGCGGTCGATCCATTCGGCCGCTTTCCGACAGTTTTCCGCCGGGTTTTCCCACAGGATATCCATCTGGAAAATGGCGATTTTCAGCTGTTTGTCCATGACGTATTGTTTAAATGATCATTTAAATGCCAGCGATACGCAGTCTCGCCCGCCCCGCCGCGGTCACGCGAATGCTGCCCGCGCAAGGCAGTTTGTCCGATTTCTGGATGGCACCCGCCCGCTAAATGGATAAGAATGCAAATTCCGCTTATGCGGAATTTGCATTCTTGCCGCGTGTGCCACCAAACTAACAAATAACCGGTCAAATCATGCAAAGTTACGCTTCCCGGCCCATTCCTGCAACGCCGACGGTGCATTATTGCCAGTTTGTTCTTTCGCGGAAAATTCTATCTTTGCATAACAAAAACGAGGAGAACGAGAAATTGATACGAGCTGCGAATTACAACCGGCTGTCTATCGGCCGGAAGACTGATAACGGTCTGTATCTGACCGACGGCGAGGGGAACGAAGTGTTGCTTCCGAACCGTTATGTACCCGAAAAATACGAAATAGGCGACCCGATGGAGGTTTTCGTGTATACCGATTCCGAAGACCGGCTCGTGGCCACGACCGAAACCCCGAAGATCACGGAAGGAGGCATTGCCGCCTTGCAGGCCGTGGGGTTCAATTACCACGGCACGTTCCTGGACTGGGGATTGCCCAAGGATCTTTTCGTCCCGAAGCGGAACCAGCAGGCACCGATGCTGGTGGGCGAATGGTATGTGGTTACGGTCTATGTGGATAACGTGACGGGC
Organism: uncultured Rikenella sp.; assembly: GCA_964486945.1. GTDB lineage: Bacteria > Bacteroidota > Bacteroidia > Bacteroidales > Rikenellaceae > Rikenella. The sequence goes on from CAZAPI010000008.1 coordinate 15,975, forward strand.
CGGGCGGTCGGGACTTCCAAACTGGGGAAAATCATCAACAACGACGAGATCACCGTTCGGCCCAAAGAGGAGGTGGATATGCTGGTGGCGGTACGCAAGCCGAAAGGTTTCCGCGTGGTCATCAACGACAGACACTGGGGAATGCTGTACGACAACCAGATATTCACCGACGTGAAACTGGGCATGCGGATGAAAGCCTATGTGCGCAAGATTGCGGAAGACGGCCGTATCGACGTGTCGCTCCAGCAGGAGGGATTCGACCAGGTGAAGATCGCCGCCGACGAAGTGGTGAAGATGATCGACGAAGCCGACGGAGTGCTGCCGCTCGGGGACAAGTCCGATCCGGAAGAGGTGCGCCTGAAGACAGGGATGAGCAAGAAGATCTTCAAGCGGGCCGTGGGCTACCTGATGAGCCGGGGGATCGTCGTGAGCGGCGAACTGACCACCGAACGGGTGAAAAAAGAAAAATAATTTCGTAACGGCTGGCAGAAAGCGCATCTTTTTGTACTTTTACCCGCCGGATATTCCGGAATGCCGCCTTTCCTCTCTGCCGGACGGCCTGGAGGAGAGGTCTTAGTGTGCAGACAAATTACCTTACAAAGACAATCATAATGAAAGTTGACGTAGTTCTCGGCCTGCAATGGGGCGACGAAGGAAAAGGAAAAGTCGTGGACGTGCTCACGCCCGACTACCAGGTCATCGCCCGTTTCCAGGGTGGCCCGAATGCCGGCCACTCGCTGCATTTCGCCGACAAAGTCCATGTGCTCCGCTCCATTCCCTCAGGTATCTTCCGCGATAACGCCATCAATATCATCGGCAACGGCGTGGTGCTCGACCCGGTGATGTTCTCGCAGGAGATCGCCGAACTCGAAAAACTGGGCGTGGATGTGACGGCCAAAATCCGGATCGTCAAGAAAACGCACCTGATCCTGCCCACACACCGGATGCTCGACGCGGCCAGCGAAGCGGCCAAAGGCAAAGCCAAGATCGGTTCGACACTCAAAGGAATCGGGCCCACCTACATGGACAAGACCGGCCGGAACGGGCTGCGGGTCGGAGACATCCTTTCGCCGTCGTTCATGGAACGGTACGAACGGCTTAAACAGAAGCATATCGCCATGCTGGCGCAATTCGACTTCGCCTACGACATCGCCGAATACGAAGCGCAGTGGTTCGAAGGGATCGAAACCCTGCGCCGCTTCACCATTATCGAGGGCGAACACGAAGTCAACCGGCTGCTCGGCAACGGGCAGGCAATCCTGGCCGAAGGGGCGCAGGGCTCTCTGCTGGATATCGACTACGGAACTTATCCGTTCGTGACCTCTTCCAATACGGTGTGCGCGGGGGCCTGCATCGGGTTGGGCGTGGCACCCAATAAAATCGGAGAAGTATTCGGTATCTTCAAGGCGTACTGTACCCGGGTAGGCAGCGGGCCGTTCCCGACCGAGCTTTTCGACCAGACGGGCAAGGATTTGCAGCGGATCGGGCACGAATTCGGCGCCGTGACAGGGCGTGAGCGCAGGTGCGGCTGGCTGGACATGGTGGCCCTGAAATACAGCACGATGATAAACGGAGTGACGCAGCTCATCATGATGAAATCGGACGTGCTGAATACCTTCCCCACCATCAAAGTGGCTGTGGCGTACGAGATCGGAGGCGAGCGCGTGACGGAATTCCCGTATGAAACCAACGAGGAGATCACACCGATCTATAAGGAGTTCGAAGGTTGGAACTGCGACATTAACAGCGTGCGGCGGTATGAAGACTTCCCGCGCCAGTTCAAGGAATACGTCGAATTTATCGAAAAAGAGACAGGCGTCCCGGTCAAGATCATTTCGGTGGGGCCCGACCGCGAGGAAACCATCGTCCGGTAAACGCCGGCGCACCGTGTAACGCATTATGAAAAGCTAAAAACAAACCTGATTTTGTTTTTAGCTTTTTATGTATTACTTTCACCTTGTTATGAAAATCGCACTGATAGGCTACGGCAAAATGGGACACGAGATCGAACGGATACTCGTGTCGAGGGGACATACCGTTCCCCTGATTATCGATATGGATAACACCGACCAGCTCACCGCAGAGAACCTTGCGGCGTGCGACGTGGCAATCGAGTTCACTACTCCGGCGACGGCGTTCGGGAACATCATGACCTGTCTCGAAGCAGGCATACCTGTGGTATGCGGCACCACGGCATGGCTCGACAAACTGCCGCAGGCGGAAGCCTTGTGCAAAGAGAAAGGCGGAGCGTTCTTCTATGCTTCGAATTACAGCATCGGGGTCAATATCTTCTTCGCCGTCAATCGGGAGTTGGCCCGGATGATGAACCGCTTCCCGGAATACGACGTCACGCTGAACGAAGTGCACCACGTGCAGAAAAAGGATGCCCCGAGCGGTACGGCTGTCACGCTGGCCGAGGATATACTGGCGGGAATCGACCGGAAAACTTCGTGGTTTCTGGGGACGACGACCGATGCGGACAAGCTGGAGGTGACGGCCCAGCGGCGAGCGATGGTGCCGGGCATCCATACCGTGGTCTGGGAATCGGACGCCGATGTGATCACGATCGACCACAATGCCAAGAACCGGAGCGGGTTCGCCGCGGGGGCGGTGCTGGCAGCGGAATTTCTGGCCGGGAAACGCGGTACGGGCAAAGTTTACGGCATGAAAGACCTGCTGGGGTTTTAACCGAAATTACATTCTATGAAAGCTCTTGATAAGCTGCGCGAAATATGGGAGAACAAGTGGATCAAATTCTCGGTGGTGAGCTTGATCTACGTGCTGTGGTTCGTGATCTGGACACGGAACCTGCTGTGGCTCCTGGGCGTGGCGGTCATTTACGACATCTATATCAGCAAATATATCAACCGGATCTGGCTCGACCGGTATCGCGCTTACAAAAAAAAGCATAACGGGTTCCGGCGGGCGATGGAGTGGGTGGAGGCATTACTTTTCGCCGTGGTCGTGGTGGTGCCGCTCAAGATCTATTTCTTCGGCCTGTACGTCATTCCCTCCTCGTCGATGGAACAGACACTGCTGGTTGGGGACTATATCTTCGTCAGCAAGCTGCACTACGGGCCGAAGATGCCGAATACGCCGATCTCTTTCCCGTTCGTACAGAATACACTGCCGTTCACCAAGACCGCGCCGTCGTATGTGGATTGGGTGCAATGGCCTTACAAGCGTTTGGCCGGACGGGATGTCGTGCGCAACGACGATGTGGTGGTTTTCAATTTCCCGGAGGGAGATACCGTGGCGTTGGGAACTATCACGGTGCCGGACGAGTACGGGAGGCCCCTGGCGACGGACGTTTCGACGACCAGTTATTCCGAATTGCTGCGATCGCTGGGCCGGGATAGGGTGTACAGTGATTTGAAGGTGATGTTCCGGCCGGTGGATAAGCGCGAAAACTATATCAAACGCTGCGTAGCGGTTGCGGGGGACACGGTTCAGGTGATCGACGGGAATGTGTTCGTCAACGGCAAGGCCCAGAAAGTCATTCCGGGGGTGCAATACCTGTATATGATAAGCACCGCATCGCCTATCGGCAATAAAGTGTTCGAACGGCTGGGCGTCAATCCGGAAGAGGTGGGATACAATGCGGAAGCGGGGCGCTACACGATGCCGCTGACGGCGGAAGGAGTGGAACTGATGAAAGAGCTGCCGGAAGTGACGGAGGTGGTGCGCTATGTCAGCCGCATTCCCAGCGAATCGATCTTCCCGCACGATCCGAAACTGTATCCGTGGACCGAAGACCTTTTCGGGCCGCTGTGGGTGCCGAAGGCCGGGGTGACGGTGCCGCTGACACTGGAGAATTTGCCGCTGTATGAACGTATTATCCGCAATTACGAAGGGAATACCCTGACGGTGGATAACGCGGACGGTACTATTTGCATAAACGGCTCTTCGGTAACGGATTACACGTTTAAAATGGACTACTACTTTATGATGGGGGACAACCGGCACAACTCGGCGGACTCCCGATTTTGGGGCTTCGTCCCGATGGATCATATCGAAGGAAAAGCCTCTTTCGTATGGCTCTCCATTACGCCCGGAAAGAATATATTCACGGGATTGCGCTGGGGGAGGATGTTTCGCAGCATCGATTAAGCATTACATTAGAACATAACGACTAACCACAAAATACCCAAACACTTACTATTTATGAATGAAACACTGAAAATAGTCGTTCTGGCCAAACAAGTTCCCGACACGAGGAACGTGGGCAAGGACGCTATGAAAGCCGACGGCACGGTGAACCGGGCGGCTTTGGCAGCCATCTTCAATCCGGAGGACCTGAATGCCCTGGAGCAGGCATTGCGCATCAAAGACCGTTATCCGAAATCGACGATCACCATTCTGACCATGGGGCCGTTCCGCGCGGCGGAAGTGATCCGCGAAGCGATGTTCCGGGGGGCGGACGGTGGTATATTGCTGACCGACCGCAAGTTCGCCGGAGCGGATACGCTGGCGACCAGCTATACTTTGGCGTGCGCCATCAAAAAAATGAATCCGGACCTGATCATCGCCGGTCGGCAGGCTATTGACGGCGATACGGCGCAGGTGGGGCCGCAGGTGGCTGAGAAACTCGGACTGCCGCAGGTGACCTATGCGGAACAAATCGACGGAATTGATGTACAGTCGGGCGAAATAACCATCCGCAGACGACTGGAACACGGCGTGGAGACCGTGACGATGCGCTTGCCCGGGGTCATCACCGTGAATGCGAGCGCGCCGGAGTGCCGGCCGCGTAATGCCAAAATGGTGATGAAATACAAGCATGCCCGCACGGTGAGCGAAATGCAGGAGCAGCAGGAAGATTATTACCAGGCTTTGCACAAGGAGCGCTGTTACCTCTGCATACCGGAGTGGGGCGCCGCAGACGTGAACGCCGATCCGGAATCGCTGGGCCTGAGCGGATCGCCGACCAAGGTGAAGAAAATCGAGAACATCGTGTTCCAAGCCAAGGAAGCGAAGCACCTGACGGGGGAAGACGCCGAGATAGAAGGACTTATAAAAGATCTGATTGCTTCGCATACAATCGGTTAACGATGCTTACCTAAATTCATACACCAAAAGAAATCACCATGAACAATATATTCGTTTACTGCGAGATCGAGGACGGAAAAGTGGCCGACGTTTCGCTGGAACTTCTGACCAAGGCGCGGACCTTGGCCAAAACGCTGGGGTGCCAAGTCGAAGCGTTGGCTATCGGGCACAATCTGGCCGGGATTGAAAAGCAACTGGCCACATATGGGGCGGAAATCGTGCATGTGGCCGACGGTGAGGAGCTTGCGCCGTTCCGGACTCTGCCCCATGCGGCTATTATTTGCGGGGTTTTCAAGGAAGAACAGCCTCAGATCGCCCTGTTCGGGGCTACCTGTACGGGACGCGACCTGGCGCCGCGGGTCTCTTCCGCATTGCACAGCGGTTTGACTGCCGACTGCACGTCGCTGGAGATCGGCGACCATACGGAAGCGAAGTCGGGGAAAGAATATAAGAACTTGCTGTACCAGATCCGTCCGGCCTTCGGGGGGAATATCATTGCGACGATCATCAATCCGGATCACCGGCCCCAGATGGCCACGGTACGCGAGGGGGTGATGAAGATGGAGCCCGTTCCGGCCAATGAGGCTAAAAATGCGGAAGTGAAGGCCGTCGATTACAAGAAATATCTGAACGACACGGACTTTGCCGTAAAAATCGTGGCACGGGAGATGGAAGAACGCAAGATCAACATCAAAGGATCGCCGGTCATCGTCGCGGGCGGATACGGCATGGGTTCCAAAGAGGGGTTCGGACTCCTTTACCAGCTGGCCGAAGTGCTGGGAGCGGAAGTGGGTGCCTCGCGTGCGGCGGTCGATGCCGGGTTTGCGGAACATGAACGGCAGATCGGGCAAACCGGGGTGACGGTGCGGCCAAAACTCTATATCGCCTGCGGCATCTCGGGCCAGATACAGCATACGGCGGGCATGGATGGCAGCTCGATGGTGATCTCGATCAACACCGACCCGGAAGCGCCGATCAACAAAATCGCCGACTATGCCATTATCGGGGATGTGAACGCGGTTATCCCGAAAATGATCAAATATTACAAACAGAACAGCAAGTAACAGAGATATGGCTAACTTTTTTTTAGATAATAAAGACATACAGTTTCATCTGGACCATCCCCTGATGAAAAAGATCGTGGACCTCAAAGAGCAAGGGTTCCGGGATAAAGGCGAATACGACTATGCGCCGGTGGATTTCGAGGATGCGATCGACAGCTACAAGAAAGTGCTTGAGATCGTAGGCGAAGTGGCGGCCAACACCATTGCCGTGAATGCCGATTCGGTGGACAAGGAGGGGCCGCGCGTCGAGAACGACCGGGTGATCTACGCCAAAGGAACGCAGGAAAACCACGATATGCTGACACAGGCGGGCGTTTACGGGATTTCGTTGCCGCGGCGGTTCGGGGGGCTGAATTTCCCGCTCATACCGTACGTGATGACCTGCGAACTGGTCAGCCGCGCGGATGCCGGCTTCGGGAACATCTGGGGCTTGCAGGATTGTGCCGAAACGCTGCACGAATTCGCCAGCGAGGAGATCAACGCGGAATACCTGCCGCAGATCAACGCAGGAGCTACGGCGGCAATGGACCTGACGGAGCCGGACGCAGGGTCGGATTTGCAGGCGGTGATGCTCAAGGCAACACCGAATCCGGACAAACCGGGAGAATGGCTGCTGAATGGCGTGAAACGGTTCATTACCAACGGCGACGGCGACATTTCGCTGGTTTTGGCCAGATCCGAAGAGGGGACAACCGATGCACGCGGGCTTTCGCTGTTCGTGTACGATAAAAAACACATGGCAGTCAAGGTGCGGCGCATCGAGCACAAGTTGGGGATCATCGGTTCGCCGACCTGCGAGCTGGTCTTTACCAATGCGCCGGCCAAACTGGTCGGAGACCGGAAGATGGGGCTTATCAAGTATGTGATGGCCTTGATGAACTCGGCACGTTTGGGGATCGGGGCCCAGTCGGTCGGGATTATGGAGGCAGCGTACCGCGAAGCGCTGAAATATGCCAACGAACGGGAACAATTCGGTAAACCGATCATTCAGTTCCCGGCAGTTTACGAGCTGCTGACCAACATGAAAGCACGTTTGCAGGCAAGCCGGGCTTTGCTGTACGAAACGGCGCGCTTCGTGGACGTTTACAAGAACTATTTCCACATCGAAAAGGAACGCAAACTCGAAAAAGAGGAGCGCGACGAGATGAAAAAGTACCAGAAACTGGCGGATACCTACACACCGCTGCTGAAACTTTTCTCGTCGGAATACAGCAACAGCGTTGCCTACGATTCGTTGCAGATCCACGGAGGATCGGGTTTTATGAAAGACTACGCCATCGAGCGTATCTACCGCGATGCGCGTATCACCACCATTTACGAAGGGACTTCGCAGTTGCAGGTGGTTGCGGCGATACGGGGGGTGACGACCGGTGTGTTGCTGGGCCAGATGCAGGGGTACGAAGCCGTAAAGCCGGTGCCGGAACTGGATACGCAGTACCGCACGCTGGTGGCGATGCGCGAACAGTACGAAGCGGCGGTAAAAGTCGTGCATGAAGCCTCGGCAAAAGAGGGAAGCGATGCCGACCTGCTCGATTTCCATGCGCGCCGTTTAGTCGAAATGGGAGGCTATATCATTATGGGGCATCTTCTGCTCCAGCAAGCCAGCCATCCGGAAGTAGGGGAGGAGTACCGCATTTCGGCCATCGCCTTCATCAAGGAAGGGCAGGCGAAGTGCAACGCCCACCTGAGTTATATCAATGAGTTCGACCCGGACAGCCTGGGCAATTTCAAAATGGTGCTGGAAGAAAAGGTCGAAGCCTAAATTGTACTAGACAAGGAATGCGAAAGAGGCCGGTGGAAATTTCCACCGGCCTCTTTTTTAGCGGAGAGGAATTTATTTGATTCCTTTATTGCCTTTGTGCCAATCGATCGGGCAGGCTTCGCCGTACTCCTCGAAATGCTGCAAAGCGTCGATCATCCTGAGAGTCTCCTCCGTGCTGCGGCTCAACGGCAGGTCGTTGACCGTCTGATGCCGCACAACGCCATCCTTGTCGATCAGGAAACTGCTCCGGTAAGCCATCGCAGGCCCCCGGAATGTCACTTCCCCGTTCTCGTTATAAAGATAATCCCCGGCCAGAACGTCGTAATTCTGCATGATCGTCTTGGCCGGATCGGCCACCAGCGGATATTTCACACCTTCGATACCTCCCTGGTTCACCGGGATGGAGAGCCATTTCCGGTGCACGAAATGCGAGTCGCCCGAACAGCCCACAACAGCCACATTCCGTTTGTCGAACTCCGCCATCAACTCCTGAAAAGCGAGTATCTCGGTCGGACAAACCGCCGAAAAATCGGCCGGATAAAAGAAAAAAAGTACATATTTCTTACCCAAATATTGCTCCAGCGAAAATTCCTGAACGATCTCACTGCCGTTCACCACTGCCGTGGCTTTGAATACAGGGGCTTTTTGCCCCACCAGTACTGACATAGTCCGTTATTTTAAAAGTTTGTAACACCCTCTAAGACGTGCATAAACTATGCCATAGATCAGCGATAGGGGACAATCTGGGGCTGGCCCGGTGCAAAAGCGGGTTCCTGGAAATCCTGCTCGTTCGAGATGGAGAAATAGCTGTATCCCACCTCCGGCGGCCGGTTGAAAGCATAGCCCAGGCGGATCTGTATGTTATTGAATATCAAACGTTCGTTTTTGATGCGGACACCAGCGCCGATCGCTCCCGTAAAGCGGTTCCGGAACAGGTTGTTGTTGTAACCCATCCAACCGACATCGCCGAACATGAAAAAAGCGAACCGGAAATGGTAGAGGAACAAGGGGGTGAACAGCACGGTTTCGGAACTCATCGTCAGCCGGTTATAGCCCGATAGCCAGGAGTTGGTTTCCAATCCCCGAATACCCGGCCCCTGATGTTTTTCGTACCGCAGCGCCTCGCGCTCGCCTTCCAGCCGATTGAAACCCATGGTCGCCGACAGGACGCCGAACAGCCGTATATAACTTGTCCGC
>CAZAPI010000009.1:0-23462 GCA_964486945.1 uncultured Rikenella sp.
CCGATCCGTCGAATCCGCTGATCCATGCCCGGGAACCCCAGTGCGGAGCGACATATTCGCTGAAATGGGGATCGTTAGAGGGTACGATAAAGGCCTCGATATGGTGGTCCTGCATCCAATGGCGCAAGGCTGCCAGACGTTCCCGGATGGTTGCGGCAGATTCCATAGTGTCGGTTATTTTGCGAATTTCATCTCGTCGAGCAGGTACCCGGCGCCCCCGACTTTGTCGATCAGGAACAGGGCGTAGCGGATATCCAGTGCGATATTGCGGCACACGACCGGATCGTATTCCAGGTCGGACATCGTCCCCTCCCAGCAACGGTCGAAGTTGACGCCGATCAGCTGTCCCTCGGCATTCAGCACCGGACTGCCGGAATTGCCACCCGTGGTATGATTGGTGGCGATGAATGCCACGGGTACCGTACCGTTCACCGTCCAGCGGCCGTAATCCTTAGCTTCGTAAAGCTGCCGCAGTTTTGCGGGAACGTCATAGTCGTATATGTCCGGATTGTCTTTCTGCATCACCCCTTCGATCGTCGTATTCGGCTCGTAGTAAACCGCATCCATCGGCCTGTATCCGTCCACCTTGCCGTAAGCGATGCGCAGCGTCGAATTGGCGTCCGGATAGAATTCATGCTCGCCCTTGCGCATCTCCATCATCCCGCGCATGTAAGTCCGGTATTTTTCGTCGATCTGCCGGTTCAGGGCTTTATACGTCGGCTCGATCTTCGTTCGGGCGATTACGTTGAACTGTTTGTATGCTTGCACCGCCGGATCCTGGTCGATGGTTTGCCGGATAATCGCCGTGTCCCCGGCTGACAACAAATCCTTAACCCGTAGTGAGTCGATCAAGATGCTGAGGTCGAAAACCGAATCTATGCCGGCTGTCGGATCGATCCCGACGGGTCGGAATTCGGTCGGGATATTTTTCGCATATTCGGCCAGCAGGGCTTTTGCTGTCTTGCGGTCGATAGCCGGGACGTAATCTTTGAAGAATTTGTCGGCGGCTTCCTGCAATCGGGCCAGCGTTTCGGGTTTCAGGTCTTTCGTGTCGGCAAACGTGCCTGCGAATTTGAGCAGTTCGATGGCCATGACCGCCTCGGTATGGTAGTCTCGTGCGAATGCGTACGGTTCCAGCGAATCGTACAGGGCGGCCAACTGTGCGGTGACGCCGGTGTATTCCGGCTTGTCTGCCGCCCATGTTTCGAATTGCCGTTCGAAAGCTTGTTTTTTACCGATGGTGCCTAACCGTTCCAGCCCTTTCATCTCGCCCTGCCATTTTTTCCACGCATTCGACACGTTGGCGTTCTTCGCGGCGTACTGAATCCGCACGGCCGGATCTTGCGCCATGGCGTCGTTCATTATGTTCAGCCGGATGGTGCGCAAGTTCACTTTGTGCGGGTCGCTTTTTTGCTGGATGTACCGCACGGCTTCGGAGTGTAAATATTGGTAGGTGCGGCCCGGAAAACCGTAAACGAAAGTGAAATCACCCTCTTTCATCCCCTTGAGCGAGATGGTGAACGATTTTTTCGGAACATACGGCACATTGTCCGGCGAATATTTTGCCGGTTTGTTGTCCTTTCCGGCGTAAATCCGGAAGATCGAGAAATCGCCGGTATGGCGCGGCCATATCCAGTTGTCGGTGTCGCCGCCGAACTTTCCGACGGCCGACGGCGGTGCGAACACCAGCCGCACGTCTTCGAATACTTCGTAGACGAACAGGAAGTACTGGTTGCCATAATACAAGGCCTCCACCGAGGCTTTGTAGTGGTTGCCTTCGGTCGCCGTCTTGACTACGGCCCGCTTGTTCTTTTCGATAATCCCGGCTCGCTCCGGTTCGTTCATGCCGGGAGTGATTCCGCTGAGTATCCGATCGGTAACGTCTTTCATCTCGACCAGAAAACTAACTGTCAATCCCGGATTCGCCAGCTCTTCCGAGCGGTTCATAGCCGCGAATCCGTCGGTCAGGTAGTCGTGTTCCACGGAGCTGTGCTGCTGTATCTGTCCGTATCCGCAATGGTGGTTGGTGATGAGCAGGCCCTGGTCCGAAATCAGCTCGCCGGTGCAGCCGCTGCCGAAGCGGACGATCGCGTCTTTCAGGCTGGCCTGGTTCACGGCGTAGAGGTCATGCGCTTTGAGCCGGAAACCTTTGGAACGCATATCTTTGATGCGTCCCTGTTCGATCAGGCTCGGCAGCCACATCCCCTCGTCGGCGCGCAGGGCGGCGGAGACGGTCGATAATAAGAGTGTAAAGGCAAAAAAGATCGGTTTTTTCATATATCTATCGGTTGTCTGTGTATTGCGTTTCCATAAAATCTTTCAGTCCCGTGTAAAGCAGCCGGGTGGGAAGCCCCATGACGTTGTAAAACGATCCTTCGATCCGTTCGATTCCGGTATATCCGATCCATTCCTGTATCCCGTAAGCCCCGGCTTTGTCGTACGGGCGGAAATTGTCCACATAAAACTCGATCCCGCTCTGTGATAAAATGCCGAACGTGACCCGGGTCGTCTCCGACAGGTATTTGTGCGTCAGCCGGTTCCGGATCATGATTCCGGTGGTGACTTCGTGGGTAGAACCCGACAAAGAGGTCAGGATGCGGATTGCATCGTTCCGGTCTTTCGGTTTGCCGATCACCCGGCCGCCGTGAATGACCACGGTATCTGCGGTAATCAGGATCTGGTTGTCGGATAGTTCTTGGGGATATGCCCTCGATTTCAATTCCGCCAGATATGACGGAACTTCGTGCGGCTCGGTATCCGGCGGATAGATTTCGTCTACCGGATATGCTTCCGCCACCCGGAACGGGATTCCCATGTCTGCCAACAGTTCCCTCCTCCGGGGCGAACCGCTGGCCAAAATGATCTCTATATAATTCGGTATGATGCTGTTTGACATGCAAATGCTCGGATTATTTGATCTCGAAATCCAACATGGTATGTCCTTCCAACTCTGCGGTCAGCCGGTCGCCGATATGCACTTGCCCCACCCCCGCAGGTGTCCCGGTAAAGATCAGGTCTCCGATTCTGAGGGTGACGAAGCGGGAAACATAGGCGATGATGCGGTCGACGCTGAAGATCATATTCCCGGTATAGCCGGTCTGTTTCCGCTGGCCGTTCAAGTCCATCGAGAAATGGATGTCCTGAATGCCGGGAAGTTCGGATTTCGGGATGAAAGTCGGGGTGATGGGCGCCGAATGGTCGAATCCTTTCGAAATCTCCCACGGCATTCCTTCGGCTTTGCATTTGCGTTGCTGGTCGCGCGCCGTGAAGTCTATGCCCAGTCCGATCTCGTCATAACAGCGATGGGCAAACCTCTCCTCCACCCCTTTGCACAGTCGGTTGATCTTGACGACCACTTCGCATTCGTATTGCAGGTCGTTCGAAAAATCGGGGATGTAGAACGGGTCGTTGTTGCGGAGCAGAGCCGTGTCGGGCTTGATGAAAAAGACCGGCTCCTGCGGGATCGGGCGCTCCTGTCCGTCCCACACGGAGGGCAGTTCCTTTACGTGGTCGACATAGTTCATGCCGATGCAGATGATTTTCATTCCGAATGATTTACGTTTAACAGTCGCACCATTTCGCGGGCTACACGTTCCGAGGCCCCCGGTTCGCCCATGGTGGTACGCAATTCCCTGAAATCCTGCATGATCTGGTCATATTTTGCACCTCCCGGCAAAATCGACCGCAGTTCTTTCGCCGCGATCTCGGGCGTAAAGTCCTCCTGGATCAATTCGCGCACCACTTCCCTGTCCATAATCAGGTTGACCAGCGAGATAAAACGGAGTTTGACCAAACGTTTGGCTATCCAGATACTAAATGCCGAGCTGCGGAAGCATACCGCTTCCGGCACGTTCAGCAATGCGGTTTCGAGGGTCGCCGTTCCGGAAGTGACCAGCGCTGCCGCCGACTGGGCGATGGTTTCATAAGTCTTGTCGCACACGAACCGCACGTCGCTTCCGTTTAGGTAACTGTCATACAGGGATTTGTCCAGCCAGGAAACGCCCGTTACGACGAACTGGCATTCCGGAAAAAGCCGCGATACGGCGACCATATTCGGCAGGTTGTACTGTATTTCCGAACTTCGGCTGCCCGCTACCAATGCGATGATGGGTCTGTCGTCCAAATTATTGGCTTTCCGGAATGCCGCTGAACTCTCCTGCGTTACGACCGGACGTTCGGCGACCGAATCCATAATCGGATTGCCGGCATAGAATGCCTCGATCCCGTGTTTGCGGAAATATTCGATCTCGAAGGGGAAGATAACGAACAGTTTGTCTATGTACTCGCGCAGTTTGACGACGCGTTTTTCTTTCCAGGCCCAGACTTTCGGCGCAATGTAATAGAACACTTCCGGTCGTTGCGTGTTTTCTGGCCACCGGTGTTTCCGGACGAATTCGGCCATCCGCAGGTTGAACCCCGGGTAGTCGATCAGGATCAGCACGTCCGGCTGCCATGCGGTGATATCCTCCCGGCAGAACCGCATCTGGCGTCCGATGCGCCGGAGATTTTTTATCACCTCCCAGAAGCCCATGATCGAGGCCTCTTTGTAATGTTTGACCAAAGTTCCGTGCCCGCCTGCCGCCGCGATCATCTTGTCGCCGCCCCAGAAACGTATATCTGCCTTCGGATCTGCCGCCAGAAGTCCTTTGGTCAGGTTCGATCCGTGCAGGTCGCCCGACGCTTCGCCGGCTATGATGTAATACTTCATTTATCGCTATTTAATTTCCAACAAATCGGGACGTAAGCGTTTTGTGCGTTCGTATGCCAGATCTTCCTGCCATTTCGATATTTCGGCGAAATTCCCCGATAATAGAACATCCGGCACCCGCCATCCATTGAATTCCGCAGGACGGGTGTAAACCGGCGGTGCAAGTAAATTGTCCTGAAAGCTGTCCGTCAGGGCGGAACATTCGTTTCCGATGGCTCCCGGAAGTATCCGCACCACACTGTCCGTAATGATCGCCGCCGCCAGCTCGCCGCCCGTGAGTACATAATCGCCGATGGATATTTCTCTGGTAATCAAATGTTCCCGTACTCGATAATCGACTCCTTTGTAATGTCCGCACAGGATAATCAGGTTGCCCAGCGTGGAGAGCCGGTTGGCTTCCTGTTGGTTGTATGTGATCCCGTCCGGCGAGGTGTAGATCACTTCGTCGTAGTCCCGTTCCGATTTCAACTGTGTGATAATCTTGTAGATCGGTTCCACTTTCATCACCATTCCCGCCTCGCCGCCGAAAGGATAGTCGTCCGCGGTGCGGTGCTTGTCCTTGCAATAATCCCGCAGGTTGTGGATATGGATGTCCACCAATCCTTTGTTCTGGGCCCGTTTGATGATGGATTCGCTCAGTGCGCCGTCCAATAGTTTGGGTAACAGGGTGATAATGTCAATTCTCATGCGTGGTGGTCTCGTCTTTGTAGTTCACATCGCCGCGCAGGGCCTCCACGATGAACGGGTTGAACATCACTTCGTGCGCGATCGTGCTGTGTGGCCCGTGTCCCGGAAATACCTGTGTATTTCCGCCCAGCGGGATCACCTTTTCGACGATGCTGTCCATCAGCGTGGGATAGCTGCCGCCGGGCAGGTCGGTGCGACCGATGCTCTCTTTGAACAGCAGATCGCCGGTCAGCAATAGTTCCGCCTCCGGTACGTGAATCGCGATGTGTCCCGGCGAGTGTCCCGGCGTTTGCAGGATATGCAATGTGTTGTTTCCCAGGGGTATGGTTTCCGTTTCAGCCAGGTCGATGTCCACGGTCGGAATGGGGTTCACGTCGAAACCCATATCGGCATAGCAATGTACCATCTCCATGATCGGCTTCTCGTTGCGATGAAGTGCGAACGGAATTCCCCACTGCTGTTTCGCGAACTCTACGCCGCAGATATGGTCCACATGCCCGTGCGTATTGATAGCCATAACGGGCTGCAATTCGTTCTTTTCGATAAAAGAGACGAGCGTCTGCCGCTCTTTTTCGGAGCTGCACCCGGCATCGACGATCACGCATTTTTTCGTTTCGTCGAAAAGGATATAGGTGTTCTCACCGAACGGGTTGAAGGTGAGCGTGGCCAGTTTGATCATAGGTAAAGAGGATAAGGTTATTCGGTTCCAAATTTACGAAATTTACCCGTATCTTTGCCCGTATACGAATAGTTTAAGTCATCTTTTATGAAGCCGAGAAAGAGCAAATACCCGCAGATCGAAGGTCTGGAGATTACAGATATAGCCGCCGAGGGAAAGTCGTTGGGAAAGTATAACGACGTGGTGGTCTTCGTGCCGCATACCGTGCCGGGCGACGTGGTCAATGTGCAGATCAACAATAAGCGGCGGAGGTTTATGGAGGGCTATGTGCTCGATTTCGTGCAGTTTTCGCCGATCCGCGTAGAGCCTTTCTGCAAGCATTACGGCGAGTGCGGCGGATGCAAATGGCAGGCGCTGCCCTATCCGATGCAGCTGGAGTATAAGCAGCGGCAGGTGGAGGATCAGTTGCGGCGGCTGGGTAAGGTCGAGTTGCCGGAGATTTCGCCGATTATCGGTTCGGAGAAGAGCGAATATTACCGGAACAAACTGGAATTCACCTTTTCCAACAAGCGTTGGGTGCCGCGTTCGGAGGTCGCTGCGGGGGCGGTGACTGGCGATGGGAATGCGCTGGGGTTCCATATCCCGGGTATGTTCGACAAGGTGCTGGATGTCGAGTGGTGTCATTTGCAGGCGGAACCGTCGAATGCCATACGTTTGGCAGTGAAGCGGTTTGCCGAGGAACATAGGCTGGAATTTTACAATTTGCGTGACCATCAGGGATTTCTGCGGAATATCATTATCCGTACTTCAACTACGGGCGAGGTGATGGTGACCGTGGTTTTTGCCGGGGATGATCCGGAAAAGCGGGCTTTGCTGCTGGATTTCCTGGTTGAACGATTCCCTGAGATAACATCGCTTAACTATATTATAAACGAGAAACTTAACGATTCGATCGGGGATCAGGATGTGTTCTGTTATGCCGGGAAGCCGTATATGGAGGAGCGGATGGAGAACCTGACGTTCCGGGTGAATCCGAAGTCGTTTTACCAGACTAATTCGGAGCAGGCGTATAATCTTTACAAGGTGACGCGTGAGTTTGCTGCATTGACTGGAAATGAGGTGGTTTATGACCTTTATACGGGGACGGGGACGATTGCCAATTTCGTAGCGGCGCGGGCCAAGAAAGTAGTCGGGATCGAATATGTGCCGGAAGCGATCGAGGATGCCAAACAGAATTCGGTGTTGAACGGGATCGGAAACACGCTGTTCTTTGCCGGGGATATGAAAGATGTGCTGAATGCCGATTTTATTGCCCGGCACGGACGTCCTGACGTGATTATTCTCGACCCGCCGCGGGCGGGTATCCATGCCGATGTGGCGGCGACGATCCTGGCGGCGGCTCCGCAGCGGATCGTGTATGTAAGCTGCAATCCGGCCACGCAGGCGCGCGATCTGGCGATTTTCGACGAAGCATACCGGGTGACGAAGGTGCAGCCGGTGGATATGTTCCCGCATACGCACCATGTCGAGAATGTGGTTCAGCTGATTCGGCGGTAGAGGTTGTTTTTTAGCTTGTTATGGAATACCTGAAAACAGGTGACGGTTCGCTGACGGTGCGGCACGAGGTATTGGGCGAGCTGTATCATTCGGATCGGGGAGCGATCGGTGAAGCGGAGCATATCTATATCCGGGCAGGTTTCGACCGTGTGGCGGATGCGAAGAATAGCGGGCAAATCTCTGTATTTGAAGTGGGTTTCGGGACTGGGTTGAACTGTTGGTTGACCTATTGTCGGGCCATGGGAGCGAAGATTCCGATTAGGGTGGATTACCGGGCTGTCGAATTGTATCCGATCGGCGAGGCGGATGCCGGACGGCTGAATTACACGGAAGATCCGGCATTTAGTGAGTTGCATCGTGTGCCTTGGGACGGAGAGGCGCATGCGATTTCGGACTGTTTTTTGCTGACGAAGTACCGGGCGGACTTATCGGCGTTCGATTTCGGGCCTTTGGCGGGACATTTCGAGGTGGTGTATTTCGATGCTTTTGCTCCCGATGCTCAGCCGGAATTGTGGTCGGAGGTGGTGATGCGGAAAATGTATTCGATCCTGAAACCGGGCGGCATACTGGTGACCTACTCATCCAAAGGTTCGGTTAAGCGTGCTTTACGGGCTGCGGGATTTGAAGTTACCCGGCTGCCGGGGGCATTGGGGAAGCGGCATATGGTGCGGGCAGTCAAACCGTTGGATTAATGGTTCGGATTATGGAAGATAAAGATTTGATCGTAAAAGCGTTAAAGGCGGCGGAAACGGCATGGGCGCCATATTCGGGGTTCCGTGTCGGCGCGGCGGTGTTGCTGGAAGACGGGACGGTGGTGTGTGGCAACAATCAGGAAAACCGGGCCTATCCGCTGGGGAGTTGTGCGGAGCGGGTGGCGGTGAACTATGCACGGGCCGCTTACCCTACTCTGAAAATCAAAGCTATAGCGATTGCTTCGCCGGATTCCGAGGTGCCGGTATCGCCGTGCGGGGGATGTCGGGAGGTGCTTTGGGAAGCGGTGCGGGCGCAGCGGGGGTGCGATATTCGGGTGATTATGGCGGATCGCACGGGAAAGAATGTGCAGGTGGCGACGGTCGAAGAGTTACTGCCGTTCGCGTTCGAATTCAAGTAGGCTATGAAGAGCGAGAAGGAGAAGATGCTGGCGGGCGAACCGTTCAAGCCGTGGGGGACGGAATTGGACGAGGACCGTGCTTTTTTGCAGTCGAGGCTGCACCGGTTGAACACGGAGCGGGCTGGGGTATCGTTGCGCAAGAATGAAGACCTGCTGGCGGAGATCTTGCCGAACTGCCCGCTCGGCACGCTGGTCAGGCCGCCGTTCTACTGCGATTACGGCTATAACATTTTCTGTGGCGAGAGGGTTTTCTTCAACTATAACTGCACGATCCTGGATGTGGGCAAGGTGCGGATCGGGTCGAACGTGCTGATCGGTCCGGGTGTCCAAATTTATGCGGTGACGCATCCGATCGATGCTGACGAACGGCGCACGGGGATCGAATGGGGGGAAGACGTGACGATCGGCGATGATTGTTGGATCGGCGGCAGCGCAGTGATCTGTCCCGGGGTCACTATCGGGAACCGTTGTGTGATCGCTGCGGGCGCGGTCGTAACGAAAGATTTGCCGGACGATGTGATGGCGGCGGGTGTCCCGGCCCGGATCGTCAGACGTTTGCGCTGAAACCTATTTCCTTGAAGCAGCGGCCGTTTCGAAGTAAGACCAGAGTTTGTCCTCTTTCGGTGTGGGCGCTTCGACGGTGATCGTTTCGTGCGTGACGGGATGTTCGAAAGTAAGCCTTCTGGCCCATAACGAAATGCCGCCGTCCTTGTTGGAGCGGCTCGCTCCGTATTTCAGGTCTCCTTTGATCGGGCACCCTATTTTCGACAGTTGGCACCGGATCTGGTGGTGCCGTCCGGTCATCAATTCTATTTCGAGCAAATGGTACCGGTCGCTGGAAACCAATAGCCTGTATCGCAAAATCGCCTCTTTTGCCTCGCCCCGCAGATTTTGCGGTACGGCGTTCAAGGTGTGGTACGCCACCGATTTGTTGGTTTTCCCATTGCGGACGATATAGTGGCGCAACTCTCCTTCTAAGGAACCGTCGGAGGGTTTGTTCTCGACGATAGCCCAGTATGTTTTCTGGAATCTGCGTTGTTTGAGCTGTTCGTTAAGCCGCACCAGCGCTTTAGAGGTCCGCGCCATCAAAACAGCTCCCCCTACCGGCCGGTCGATCCGGTGTACAACCCCCAGGAACACGGCTCCCGGTTTGTTGTATTTGGTTTTGATATAGGCTTTTACGGTATCTTCCAATGCCGGGTCGCCCGTCGGATCGGGCTGCACCAATTCGCCGGGGCGCTTACAGACCACGATCACATGATTGTCTTCGTACAGTACCTCTGCCATAGAGCCTGGAATATAAAAATCCCGCCGGCTTTCCGGTTCACAAAGTGGGGGCGAGTAAACCGAAAGTTGGTGCCGGCGGGAAAATTGCACTTTTGTATCGAAAATCGAAGTTAGAAGATAAACATCGAGCTGATCTCCTTGTAGTTATAAACACGTTCGACCACATCGGCGAAAATGTCCGCCACGGTCAGAACTTTGAATTTGGAAATATCCTTGCCTTCCTTGAGCGGAATGGTGTCGGTGGTAATGATTTCGTCCAGTGCACTATCGGCGATCCGTTCGTAGGCCGGTCCCGAAAGCACCGGATGGGTCACCACCGCACGCACCGATGAGGCACCCATATTCTTCATCATATCCGCCGCTTTGGTGATGGTTCCGGCCGTGTCGATCATGTCGTCGAACAGGATCACGTTTCGCCCTTTTACCTCCCCGATAGCAGTCATTTCACTGACTACGTTCGGTTTCGAACGGTGCTTGTGGCAAATCACCATCGGTGCTCCGAGGTACTGCGCATAGGCGTTGGCCCGCTTGGAGCCGCCGATGTCCGGCGTAGCGACGGTGAGGTTTTCGATACAGAGGCTCTTGATATACGGGACGAATACCCCGCTGGCATACAGGTGATCCACCGGTACATCGAAAAAGCCCTGTATCTGGTCGGCATGCAGGTCCATGGTCATGATCCGGTCGACCCCTGCTGCATGCAGTAGGTTGGCGACCAGTTTGGCCCCGATCGACACGCGCGGCCGGTCTTTACGGTCCTGCCGTGCCCAGCCGAAGTATGGCATGATAGCTACCACCCGTTTGGCCGAAGCCCGTTTGGCAGCATCCACCATCAACAGCAGTTCCATCATATTATCCGCCGGCGGGAAGGTCGAGCAAACCACGAATACCGTGCATCCACGGATACTCTCGTCATAGGCCGGCTGGAATTCGCCGTCGCTGAATTCCAGCACGACGGATGCTCCCAGTTCTGAGCCATAGTGTTTTGCGATCTTTTCAGCCAGGTAACGCGAGTTCCGGCAAGCGAAAAATTTGATTTTCTGAGGTTCGCCCATGATTGCGGTTCGGATATTTATTTGTGAACGGATGTTGTTTTTTTTGACAGTCGCAAAGGTAGCTTTTTTTTAACTCTGTGCGATACAATTTTCTATAAAATCCAGAATTTCGTCCCGACCCCTGCCCTTCTCCGACGAGGTGACGAACATTCGGGGCAGCTCTTCCCACTCTTCTGTCAGCGTTTTGCTGTATGTGTCGATATTCCGGTTCAACTGGGCTTGCGACAGTTTGTCCGCTTTGGTGAAGACGATGCCGAACGGTACGCCGTGCTCGCCCAGGAAACGGATAAACTCCAGGTCTATCTTTTGCGGCTCATGCCGCGCATCCACCAGCACGAACAGGTAATAGAGTTGCTCCCGGTTCAGGATATAGCTCGTAATCAGGGACGAAAAGCCGCTCCGTTCCTTCCGCGATACCTTGGCGTAGCCGTATCCCGGCAGATCGACCAGCGCCCATTGCCCGTTGATAATGAAGTGGTTGATCAGTCGTGTTTTGCCCGGGGTGCCGGACACTTTGGCCAGTCCCGGCCTTTGGGTCAGCATGTTGATCAGCGACGATTTTCCGACGTTCGAGCGGCCGATGAAGGCGAATTCGCGCATCTCCCCCGCCGGGCACTGCGAAACCTTCTGGCTGCTGCACTGGAATTCTGCGGATGCTATGTTCATAACGCAAAGGTAGTTATATTTTTCTGCTCCGCCAGTCGGCCTTGCGCATATAGAGGTAGGCCAGCGTGAACATCACGATGCCGTACAGGTGTTCCGTGGTCCAGCACCAGGCCACGTCGGCTTTCAGGTGGATCACGACGTAATAGACATAGAGGGCATAGGTTCCGATGGCTGCCATTTCGAGGGCGAAGGCCGAGCGGGTGTTCCCGGTTCCGGATACGGTGTTGAACCAGATGAATGCCGAGGTTTGGATCAGGTAGGCGGAGGTCATCACCAGCAGGGCGGGCACCGAAGCGTTGATCAGGGCGGGGTTGTCGGTGTAGATCCGCAGCACCGGTTTCGGGAAAAGCATGATGATCGCCAGCAGCGGAATGATGATCATGTAGCACATCCGGATGATCCGCCACACGGTGGACATGACGTCGCGGCTCTGCTCCGCTCCCATCATGTTGCTGACCAGCGAGCTGCTGGTGGTGGCGAACGAGCTGGCGATGATGAACAGCAGGGACGAGACGCTCCGGACGATATTGGTCACGGCCAACGGTCGCTCGCCGAGATGCTCGACGGCGATGAAGAACATGAACCAGGTGCTGATGGCTACGAATTGCTGCACCATAGTCCAGGATGAGAGGTTCAGCACGTGTCCCAGTTGTTTCAAATCGAACCGGCCGAAGCGGAACAGGTCGTATTTACGCCAGTCGATCTTCCGGGCGGTGTAGATGATGAAAAATGCCAGCGAAACGAGTTCGGCCACCGATGAGGCGATGGCCGCACCGGCCACCCCCAAAGCCGGGAGGCCGAATTTCCCGAAGATCAGGCCGTAGTTCAGCACTACGTTGCTCAGTACCATGACGATCGAATTGAGCGTCAGGATGCGGGTCTTGGTGATCCCGACGTAGAAAGCCCGGAAAATGACGGCGAGGAAAATAAAGAAGAAACCGTAGATGCGCCAGTTGAGATACTCCAGAGTGACGTGGTAGATTTCTGTAGATGAGATCAATTTACCCAGGATCTGCGGGGCGAACAGTTTGGAAAATGCGAATACGACGGTTGCCAGGAACAGCAGGAACAGGGCGCTCTGCTGGAAGATCGGTCCGATCTCCCGGAAGCGTTTCTCGCCGTTGCGGCGCGCCATGAGGATCTGTGCCCCCACGCTGAAGCCGAAGCCGAGCATAAAGACGGCAATATAATATACTCCGCCCAGAGCCGATGCGCCGAGGGCCACTTCGCCGTTATGGCCGCCCAGGCGTCCCAGAAAAGCGGTGTCGGTCAGTCCGATCATGTGTTCCATGAGCAGGCTGAGCAGGATCGGGAAGGCTACGTGCCAGATGTGTCGGTAGGTATATTTCGTCATACGGCTAAAATGTGAAGGAAAAAAGGGTTGCAAAGGTATGAAAATATCAGTTATCTTTGTTTCGATAACCTTAGTTAAACTGAATATTATGTCAATAACCGTTCACACCCGCTATTTGGGGGATCTGCATACCGAAGCGGAGCACTTGCAGTCCGGAAATAAGATCAAGACGGATGCCCCGGTGGACAACGGGGGCAAAGGGGAATTTTTCTCGCCGACCGATCTGCTGGCGACCTCACTGGGCAGCTGCATGCTGACTATTATGGGCAAGGCTTCGCAGGTGCATGGTTTCAATATCGATGGCACCGAGGTGAATGTCAGCAAAATAATGGGAACCGCACCGCGCCGGATCGTGGAGATCGTCGTGGAGCTGACTTTCCCGTCGGATTACGAACCGAAGGTGAAGAAGATACTGGAAGCGGCGGCGCACGAGTGCCCGGTGGCCAATTCGCTGCATCCTGACCTGAAGCAGACCGTTATTTTCCACTACGGGAAGTAACCGCCGGCACAACTTTGGAAAGCCGCCTGTAATTCAACAGGCGGTTTTTTTATAACGTGGCGGGGATGGCAGACCTCTCCTTTGAGGGCGTTGTTCGAGTAGATGCGAAGGTGTGGCCCGTTTCGCTCAGGCAAGTGATGCGAGGGAGGTGGTTGTCGAACCGGCCGGGATTGCCGATCGCGAATAGTCCTTGCGACCGGTCGATGACCAACGTATCGACTAAACGGGCGGAATGGTTGTCTGCCGATTCGAAAATCTCGACCCGGAATATTCCGTCTGCAAAATGGTATCCAGTGAATTGGGGGTGTGCATGAATAGCGGTCGTATTCCTCTGTTTCCAGCTCATCCGGATGGCTTTCCAAACCGGTCGAGGTAGATCCGCGCATAAGAAACGGTTGCGGACAACGGATAGCAAACCACCGAAAAAAGAGCCGTACCGGTCGGTGGCGGCGGAAACTAAGGGGAACTGTCCTGCAAGAGTCAGGGATGGCTGGGGCTTCTGCATGGCAGGGAGCATTTGTCGTCATGCAAAATTACGGCAAATCATCCCCCGCCATTTCAGCCGAAATACCTAAAACGGGTCGATATAAATGCTGAAAAAGATTATCGCAGACGCAGCTCCTGCCCGATCCGCGGCGGGAATTTGCGGGTCGTCGGGTTCATTTTCCGGAGTTTTTTCAGCTTGATTCCGTATTGCTGGGCAACGGAGTGGTAAGAGTCCCCGCTTTCGATCGTATGGCTCCGCGACGAAGCGGACTTGCCGCGCTTGGGCTCGACATATAAGGCAGTCCCGGCCGGCAGCGGGAATGCGTTGGACAAGTCGTTGATTTTCAGTAGGCGTTTGGCTGTCATATGGTATTGGGCGGCGATCGAAGCGAAACTTTCACCCTCCTGCGAAACGATATACCTGACGCCGTTGTTCCGCTCAACGGCGTGTTTGGGCGCCAAGGGTTCGTTCAGCTCCTTTTTCGATTCTGCCCGTTCTTTCTTGCGGGCCAGCAGTCCTCCGGGGCCGGCCGGCCGGTCGAGCTGGTAAAGGCGGTTTTTCTCGATAATGTCGATCAGCAGCTGCGGGTATTTCGGGTTCGTCGCGTATCCGGCCGCCTTGAGGCCGTATGCCCACCCTTTGTAGTCCGTTATGCTGAGTTTGAACAATCCCGCGTAGCGGGGCGACTCGGTCAGGAATTTCGAATGGTCGCGGTAAGACTGTTCGGCGTCGCGGTATTTCCGGAAGCACTCCCCTTTCGCGTCGTCGTCATGGTAGATTTTGGCTCCGGTCCACGAGCCTTTGCATTTGATCCCGAAATGATTGTTCGCTTCCACGGCCAGCCGGCTTCCGCCGTTGCCCGATTCGAGGAGTCCCTGTGCCAGGGTGATGCTGGCCGGGATGCCGAACTCCTTCATGGAGCGCATGGCCATATATTTATAGGTGTCGATATACTCCTGGGTGGTCATTTTGTATTGCGCCCGGCAGACGGCGGGCGACAGCAGCAACAGGAGATACAGGACGATTCGGTTCATGGAAAGGGATAGTGAGAGCACCTGGCAAAAGTAGAAAATTAGGGGCTTTCCGGCAAAATTGTTTTATATTTGCCGACAATAAATGCCGGCTTGTAGAGGCTGGTTCGCGGCAATCCGGTGTGGGGTCGGTCGCGCCCGACTTTTCCGCTGTTTTTGCCCGGCAAACGAAAAAGCTATGATGTTCACTGCACTTTGTAACCAGATTTTCCAACGCTCTATCGAGGATTACCATCGGTACGACCATGTGGACACGCCGATCGTCGATCCCTATCCGGCAGGCAGCATCGAATACCTGCTTTACCATAAAAACTGGATCGATACGGTGCAATGGCACCTTGAGGACATTATCCGCGATCCGGAGATCGACCCGGCCGAGGCGTTGGCGATCAAGCGGCGCATCGACGCTTCGAATCAGGAGCGTACGGATATGGTCGAATATATCGACAGTTATTTTCTGGACCGATATAAGACCGTTGCTCCTTTGGCCGAGGCGACGATCAATACCGAGACGCCGGCATGGGCGGTGGACCGGCTTTCGATCCTGGCTTTGAAGATCTACCATATGCAGCAGGAGGCGCAGCGGACGGACGTGTCGGCGGAACACCGGGCGGCATGCCAAGCCAAACTGGAGGTGCTGCTGACCCAACGGACCGATCTTTCGCAGGCGATCGAGGAATTGCTGGCGGACATCGGTGCAGGACGCAAGTATATGAAGCTGTACAAGCAGATGAAGATGTATAACGACCCGGATTTGAACCCGGTGCTTTATGCTAAAAAATAGACAGGTTATCCATTGAACATCGTGAAGGCTACGCCGAAGAAAATACTCGTGATCCGTTCTTCCGCCATGGGGGATGTCGCAATGACCGCTCCGGTGCTGGCCGAAGTCGCGCGGCGTTATCCGCAGACGGAGATCGTATTGCTGACGCGTGGGTTCTACGAACCTTTTTTCGACGGTGTCCCGAGCCTCAAATTCCACAATATAGACTTGGCCCGCTATCATCGGGGGCTGAAAGGGCTTTGGCGGCTCTATCGCGAATTGTGCGAAGCGCATCCCGATGTCGAGTTGATCATCGACCTTCAGGACAAAATTTACTCCAAGCTGTTGCGTAAGCTATACCGCGTGGCGAACGGAAAACCCTATCATAATATAAATAAGGGTCGGGCCGAAAAGAAAGCGCTGACGGCGAAGCCGGGTAAGGGAAAGGTCATGCTGCCCCTGCGGACGAGTATCGAGCGGTATGCGGACGCTTTCCGGGAGGCGGGGTTCGACATTCCGGCCATCGGCACGGATCCGGAGGCTCGTCGGCAGCGGCGGCCGGTGCCTGCGGCTTTGGGAGGAGGTAAAGAAGCCGGTGAATACTGGATCGGGCTGGCCCCTTTCGCCCAGCATAAGGGAAAGGTCTATCCGTTGGAGAAGATGCGGACGGTTGCTTCGATGCTGCTCGAACGGTATCCACAGGTAAAGATATTTATTTTCGGCGGGGGAGATGAGGAGCGTCAGTTGGCGGAGGCGACGGCACAGGATACGCGGACGGGACGTTGTGTGTCGGTGGTCGGGAAATTCAGCCTGCGGGAGGAGATTGACCTGATGGCCAATCTCGACATAGTGGTGTCGATGGATTCGTCGGCTATGCACATGGCGTCGCTGGTGGGGGTGCCGGTGGTGTCGGTGTGGGGGGCTACTCACCCTTATGCGGGATTTCTGGGATTGGGGCAGTCGATGGAGGATACCGTGGGGCTGGATATGGATTGCCGCCCGTGTTCGGTGTACGGGCACAAGGAGTGTTGGCGGGGCGATTATGCCTGCCTGAACGATCTGCCTCCGGAACGGGTTCTCGAGCGGATTGCAGCGCACCTGGAATAAATAACGCCTTTCCTAATGGCAGGAAAGGCGTTATCGTTACATTGCCGGCTGCGATCCGACCCAAGCGGATTATTTATTCCATTCCAGAATTTTCATGAAATCGTATTCCGCCGGATCGTCCACATATTTCGACGCTCCTTTGTAATCTTCCGGCGTGATGTAATGCAGGTTATTCTGGATAATCTGCTGCACTTTCCGGGATTCGACATCCACCAAACGCGGTATAATCTTCCCGTCCTTGTCGGCTACGCTGTCCATAAAGAGCGGTTCGACCGATCCGTCGCGGCCTACGGTAACCATGCAGCCGCTATGCCCTGCCAGATAGAGTTCGTACACCCCCAGCCCTAACTGGGTCGCGTAAGAGAGGTCGTAGGCGATCGGGCGGCAGCAGCGCAATTCGTAACCCATCTCATTGGGACGGCTCTTGACTTTGATACGCAACGTCTTGAGTTTCTGTTGTACCAGCATATTGAAAATATGCGACTTGCTGACGTTCCCCAGTTCCGGGTGCCCGTGTTCGTCGTAGGTGAACTGAACGCCGGTATTGATCACCTCCTCGTCGTTCATGAAATGGAATACGCCTTCCGAAATCACCGCGACGCCGTAAGGTATCCCCATCAGCCGCCGTTTCACCATCGACGAGATCACGAGCCTGGCGATTTTGTCGAATGTGATCGGCGTTTTGTTGAACATTTCCGGAATGACGATCATCGGATAGTGGCACGCCGAACCGATGCCGAAAGCGAGGTGTCCCGCTTCGCGTCCCATGGCCGAAACGACGAACCAGTTGCCGCTGGTCCTGGCATCTTCATACAGTGTCGTCGCCAGCTTAACACCTTCCTCTTTAGCGGAGTTGTAGCCGAAAGTCGGATACCCTGCCGGCAGCGGAAGGTCGTTGTCGATGGTCTTCGGCACATGGATGCTCGATACGTCGAGTCCTTTCTGTTTCAGGAATTTGGTCAGTCGGTTGGCGGTCGAAGCGGTGTCGTCGCCGCCGATGGTCACCAACACCTTGACGTTGTAACGCTCGAAGAAATCGGCCTTGAACTCTTTGTCGGTCGGTTTGTAGCGGCTCATCACCAAAGCCGATCCGCCGCGACAGTAGATGTTGTCGGCGGTTTCGAAGTCCAGATACACAAAGTCCGGCTCGTCGCTGACCAGACTTTTGTAGCCGCCGTTAAGTCCGATCACTTTGTAGCCGTTCTGGCTGAATATTTTGGTGACGGCGCTGATCACTGTGTTGATGCCCGGTGCAGGCCCCCCTGCACAGAGTATGGCCACTGCATTTTTCATAGCTGATGGGTTGGTGTTAATTAGTGAAAAAATTTAGTATTGACTGCCCTATAAGAGAACAGCCCCAATATTTGGGGCTGTTCTCGGTGTCGTTACCTTTCTGAAATCCGGCGGACTACAGAACGTTTACGCAATTCAGGTTCTCGAAAGCGATCTTCATGCGTTCGATGATCGACGTTTCGCCGGCGCGGAGCCAGCTGCGCGGATCGTAGAACTTCTTGTTCGGTTTGTCGGCCCCTTCCGGGTTGCCGAGCTGGCCCTGAAGATAGGCTTCGTTTTTCTTGTAATACTGACGAATCCCGTTCCAGAAAGCCCATTGGGTATCGGTGTCGATATTCATCTTGATCACCCCGTAGGTAATGGCTTCGGCGATCTTTTCCGGCTCGGAGCCCGAACCGCCGTGGAACACGAAGTTCACCGGCTTGTCGGTAGCGGTGTTCAGCTTTTTGTGGATATAAGCCTGCGAGTCGCGCAGGATCTTCGGTTCGAGTACCACGTTCCCCGGTTTGTAAACGCCGTGCACGTTACCGAATGAGGCTGCGATGGTGAAGTTCGGGCTGACTTTCAGCAAGGTTTCATAAGCCAGACATACTTCTTCCGGTTGGGTGTACAGTTTGGAAGAGTCTACGTGCGAATTGTCCACGCCGTCCTCTTCCCCGCCGGTGATCCCGAGTTCGATTTCGAGGGTCATCCCCATTTTGGCCATGCGGGTGAGGTATTTCGAGCAGATCTCCAGGTTTTCGTTCAGCGGTTCTTCGCTCAGGTCGAGCATGTGGGAGCTGAACAGCGGTGTCCCGGTTTCAGCGAAATGCTTTTCGCTGGCGTCCAGCAACCCGTCTATCCACGGCAGCAGTTTTTTGGCTGCATGGTCGGTGTGCAGGATCACCGGCACTCCGTATGCCTTAGCCACGGTATGCACATGTTTGGCTGCAGCGATAGCCCCCAGCACCTGTGCTTCCTGACCTTCCAATTTCAATCCTTTGCCGGCAACAAATGCCGCGCCGCCGTTCGAAAGCTGGATGATCACCGGCGAATTCACCGTAGCAGCCGCTTCGAGCACAGCGTTGATTGTGTCGGTCCCGGTCACGTTGACCGCCGGGATGGCAAAGCCTTTTTCTTTGGCGTAGGCAAACAACTGCCCTACTTTGTCCCCTGTGAGAACCCCTGCCGGAAATTTTTTGTCGCTCATTATCTGTTGTATTTTAAGTAATTGTTGATCCGTTTTTTTGGATCTGTCTCCAAATTTACGATTATTTTTCGATTTTGGCCATAAATTTTTCGACCTTCACCACAAAACGGGTGTGCTTCCCTTTCCCGATGCAGTTGCCCCGGGCGTCTTCAGCCGTTACTTCGAAATCGACCTTTCGTCCCTCCACTGCCGTAACCGCAGCCGTAGCGGTGACCGTGTCGCCCGCTTTGGTGGCCCGGTCGTGGGTGATCTCCAGCGAAACGCCTACGCTGCTCTCCGAGTCGTCCAGGTACGGCGCGATGGCCAGCATGGCTGCATTTTCCATCAGGGCCGACATCGCAGGCGTCCCGAAAACAGGCAGGTTTCCCGAACCCAATGCAATCGCCGTATGATCTGCCGTAACGGCCAGGGTTGATGTGTGTGTGGAGCCGATAGTTATTTCCTGCATAAAATCTTACTTTTTGGTTTTCAGGGCTTCGGCCATGCCTTTGGCGATTGCATCCGCTGCTACCAACTTTTCCGGGGTCGGTGTCCCGAATACGTCCACGGGTTCGGCCACCAGCGGCCAGCAGATGGCGTCGGCGAAAGTCTTGAGGTTTTTGACCCCGCCGCCGTTCCAGCTGTACGAACCGAACAGGCCGAGCACTTTATCTTTCACTCCCATGTGCAGCAGTTCGGTGGTCAGTTGTTCGATTTTCGGGAACATATTGGTGTTGTAGGCGCA
This sequence comes from uncultured Rikenella sp., assembly GCA_964486945.1. Taxonomy (GTDB): domain Bacteria; phylum Bacteroidota; class Bacteroidia; order Bacteroidales; family Rikenellaceae; genus Rikenella. The sequence goes on from CAZAPI010000009.1 coordinate 20,138, forward strand.
ACTCCCCAGAATCACGCCCCGGTAGCGCCAAATGTCGTTGATGAGGTACGAAAGATGTGTTTTCGAAGCGTCGTGCACTTTGATCTTCCTGATTCCGGTCTCGGCGCATTTGCGGGCGATGTAGTCTGCCGTAGCGGCATTGTTGCCGTACATCGAGCCGTAGATGATGACGACGCCGTCTTCTGCTTCGTAGCGGCTCCATTTTTCGTACAGTTCGATCACTTTGCACGGGTTGCTGCGCCATACCGGCCCGTGGAGCGGGCAGATCACATTGAGCGGCACGGTGTTGAGTTTGCCGAATGCTTTCTGCACCATATTGCTGTACTTGCCGACGATATTGGAGTAGTATCTGCGCATCTCGCCCAGGTATTTTTCGTCGAAGTCGTCGATCTCATCGTCGAAAACCGTCCCGTCCAGCGTCCCGAATGTCCCGAAAGCGTCCCCGGAAAAGAGGATATGGTCCGTGGTGTCGTAAGTCATCATGGTTTCCGGCCAATGCACCCACGGGGTCATCACGAACTGGAGCTTATGGTGTCCCAAATCAAGGGTGTCCCCCTCTTTGACCTCGATCAGGTTCTCGGTGATGCCGTAATATCCTTCCAGTATTTTGAATGTCTTGCCGTTCCCGACGATCTGCACGTTCGGCCACCGCCGGACGATGTCTCCGATTTCGCCCGAGTGGTCGGGTTCCATGTGATTGATAATCAAATAGCCGAGTTCCGTCCGTCCATGCTTGCCGAGCAAATGTTCGATCCAGCCCACGTAATCGCCGCCCGTTCCCATCTCGATGGTGTCCAGCAGGGCGGTCTTTTCGTCTGTGACTAAGTATGAATTGTAGCTCACCCCGTCCGGCAGCGGCCAAAGGTTCTCGAACAGTTGTTTGCGCCGGTCGTTGGTTCCCAGCCAGTAAATTCTATCGGTTACGTTTACTTTCAGGTTCATATAGTTATAGTGCTAAATTATAGTGTGTTATTTTGCCAGTTCCTTGACCTGTCGCGCTGCGATCTTGGGGTTCGCGATCACGTTGCATCCATTGACACAACCCCCTTCGCAGGCCATCACTTCGACCATGTTCCCCGGGCAGCTCTTGGCATAGCCCCGCAAATCCCTGATCGCCTGTTTGTCGATTCCGTTGATAACCACCGGCTTGATCCGGTCTTTATAATCTTCCGGCAATGCAGATGCCACAGCCCCCATCACCCCCTCGCTCGCCGCATATCCCCGGCTGCTCGGCATGATCGCCTCGTCTAAAGCGACGGCCATTTCATCCGTAAAATCCTCTACTCCCATCGCCACGAACATCGTCCCCAGTTCTTCGAAACTCAGCATCAGATCTACATTCGGATCGGCATATGCCTCTTTCCGTTTGGCTACGCACGGCCCCACAAACACAATCGTCGCATCCGGATATTGTTTCCGCGCGATCTCCGCCGCGTAGTACATCGGGCTCCGGGTGTGCGATACGAACGGCGCGACTTCCGGAATATGTTTGTGTGCCAGCATATAGTAAGACGGACAGCACGACGTTGTCATAAATGCCTGTCCCTTGTCGATCACCTTTTCGGCGAACTCTGCCGCCTCGTTGGTCGTAGTCACATCCGCCCCTTTCGCCACTTCGATCACCTCGTCGAAACCGAGTTTCCTGATTGCCCCCATGATATTGGCCAGCGAGGTTTTGAACTGCCCTGCCACCGCCGGGGCGACCAAAGCCACCACCGGTTTTTCCGACCGAAAAGCCTTGAAGATCTCGATCAGGTGCGATTTCTCGACCACTGCGCCGAACGGGCAGGCTGACAGGCAGCGCCCGCAGTAGATGCACTTTTCCGGGTCGATATGCTCCTTGCCGTGCTCGTCCTTGCTGATCGCCCCCACCGGGCACGACTCCTCGCAGGGTACCGGAATGTAGACGATGGCGTGGAACGGGCAGTTTTTCATACATAGCCCGCAGTTGACGCACTTGGCCGAGTCGATCTGAGCCTGTCCGTTCACGAAATGAATAGCGCCTTTGTTGCAATTGACTTCGCACGGCCGTGCCACGCACCCCCGGCACATGTTGGTCACCACGTAATTGACTTTTACACAAGCCGAGCAGGCATCGGTCATCACCGAAAGCGGGTTTCCCGACACCTGTTCCCGCGCGAAAGCCATCCTGGTGTATTCGGCCAGCGAGGTCATCTCGTCTTCCTCCTCGTCGATTCCGAAGCCGAGCACGCCCATGGCCCGGTACTTCAGCATCGCCCGGTCTTTGTATACGCAGCAGCGCGACGCCTCTTCGTACCCTTTGGGCCGCATCTGGTACGGGATGCGGTCTATGTTCTCTTCCAGCGTGTTATTATGCAGTAGCTCGATGATGCGCGTGAGCAGCTCGCGGCGCAGGATCATGGTGTTGTTCGTAACTGCCATAATGGTGGGTTATCCGAGTTTTTGTTTGATGGCTTCGACTACTTTGGCTACGGTCGCACCGGTGACGAGCTCGTCGCCCACCAGCACGAACGGGGCTTTGCCTTTTCCCTCCTGGTTGCAGAAGTCGAGGCAGGTCGCCCCCCGTATTTCGACCTTGTCGGGCAGCGATTCGGGCAGGTAATCGCTGAGCAGGTGGCGCCCTGCGCCGCCCATGATGTAGCAAAGGGTGCCGGTCCAGATGCGAACGGTCAGTTTCTCCATAGAGGTTTTTTCGATTGAGGGTTCAAAGTTAATATTTTCCGGCCGAATATCCAGTAAGCGCTCCTGCTTGTCGGGGTCAAAGGTATTCGGTCCGTATCTCTTTCAGGAATTTGATCTCCAACAATCGGGCGATCTCTTTGATCACGTTGCGCCGCAGCTCCAGTTCGACCGGCAGTGCCGGATCCTGGTGCTGGGGATTGATGCGGGTACCCACCACGAATTCGATCCTGTCGTGGCCCAGCAGGATCCGCGCCAGCTCGAAGTCGGTGCCCTGTCCGTTCAGTTCCGAGGATGAAGCCTGTTCGAGTAGGCTTTTGACCCGCGCCAGGGTCAGCACGCCTTCCGTGATCAGGGTCACGCCGGGCATCGTCGATGTCGGAGGAAGTCCCGAAATGTCCCGCCGTAGATTGACGCTGATCTCCTGTCGCAGTTCCCGCGCTACGATGGCTGCCGTCGTTCCCCCGCAGATAACGGTCGTGCCGTTCCAGTTTTCGACCCGTTCCGCCAGTTTACGGTCGTTCGTTTCATTGAAAGGCGGTCCCGAGCACAGCAGCAGGCGCCGGGGTTGCCGAAAATAGACCGACATGCAGCTCAGGTCGCTTTTCGGTACGAAAAGGTCGTTGGCCTCTGCACGGTTGACCACGGCGGTTGCCAGTTCCCG
>CAZAPI010000010.1:0-14586 GCA_964486945.1 uncultured Rikenella sp.
TCCTCTTGTAGATATAGACCTCGCAGCCGTGCGCCGGCAGCGTGCCCCGCACGATGCCTTTTTTCGAAACCTTGCCCGTCCACGCATTCGTGACTCCCGCCGGATAGAGAATATCCGCATCTTTCACCGGGTCGAAAGTAAAGGTCTTCGGGGCGTCCGAGCGGTTGAAGATGCAGATCGCCACCCCGTCCTTCAGTTCTTTTCGCAGGTATTGCAGGTCGTCCGAGCGCATGAACGTGTAGCCCTGCCGCCCCAGCGAATCCTGGTTCACGGCGATCAGGTGCTTGTTGGTCAGCAACTCTTTGGTGAAGTCCGACATATTCCGCAGGTCGTTATTCACGATCAGCGGTGCCGCCAGCATGCACCACTGGGCGAAGTGGGTCTTGTACTCTTCGTCGGAGCAGCCCGTGAAACGCTTGTCCGGCGACGACGATTTGCCTTTGCCGTACAGGCCCACCATCAGCAAATCCGGGTCATTCCATGCCCCCGGGCCGGCATATTGCTCCAATCCGTCCTGCGTGTCGAAAATATCCATGATTCCCGTCAGGCTCTTATCCCCCGAATACCACGTGTCGCGCGAGTCATAGGTCGTACGCCACAGGTGGCCGCCCGCAGCCTTGGCCCAGAGCCACGGGCTGCGGCCGCCCCACTCGCAGATGGCGTAAATGATCGGCCGCCCGGTCTTTTTCAGGGCGTCGCCCATCTTTTTGTAGCGTGTGAAGGCTGTCGTGCGGTCGGTCGGCGCATGGCAGTAGTCGTATTTCAGGTAGTCGATGCCCCAGTCGGCGAAGGTCTGCGCGTCGATCTCCTCGAAGCCGAGGCTGCCGGTCACCCCGGCGCAGGTCAGCTCCGCCGCGTCGGAATAGATGCCCAGTTTCAGCCCCTTGCCGTGGACATAGTCGGCCAGCGCTTTCATCCCGTGCGGGAAGCGAACCGGGTCGGGGAACATCCGGTTTTTGGTGTCACGCCCGCCGACCCAGTGGTCGTCGATGATGATGTACCGGTATCCGGCGTCGCGCATGCCGCTCGACACCATGGCGTCGGCGATCTCGCGGATCAGCGAGTCGCTGATCTCCCATTCGAATTGGTTCCAGCTGTTCCAGCCCATCGGCGGGGTCAGGGCCAGCGTGTCTACGGGTGTGGGCTCGCGTTGTGCCTGTGCGATGCCGCATCCGGCCAGAAGCAATAGGGCCGAGGCTGTCCAAATCTTCAATTTCATAAGAGTATACGGTTCTAAAAGTTAGTGTCAGGACAAAGGTAATGTTTTGGCTCGACTCTTGCATGTCGAAAGATACCGGTCTTTGCCGGTCGCGTCGATTTGAATTTCGTGTCGGGAACGCTTCACGGTGGGGGGCTGGCCGTGCGGGGGCGGTAAATGTGTTTCCGGCCGCACCGCTGCATATGGTTCATGCAGGGTGCGGCCGGAAACGGGTTGCTGTTGAGCCGTAAGTGTCATGGGTGAGGTCGGGCTGCTACCCTACCCGGTGCTCGACTTCCCGTTTGAAGTCGCTGAATACGTTCATGTAGTTCATGAACGCGTCGTACGGTGAATCATAAGGATTGAAGTAGCTGTGCACATCTCCGTCGGAGAACCATTTGGTGCACATGTAGTAGAAGTGGTCGGAAGACTGCAGGGCACGCCATACCCGTGTCATATCCGGGTCGTTGAGCTTGTAAATCTTGTCTTGCAGGGAGTAAAGTTTGCCGAACGCTTCGTCCTGAAGCTCGTTCCCCAGCCATGCCGTAATATCGCGTTCCTCGTCTGCCCACGAGATGGGGTGGGGCACATGCAGCACTGCCACGGGGTCGTATTTCGCTGCGATCTGGCTCGGTGTCCGCAATGCCAGTTCGGGATGTTTCACGGCGTGGGTGATAAACTGGTCCATGAATTCGAAAATTCCCGTATCCCGTTTCTGGTGTTCTCCGCAGGTTTCGTAGTCCATGAACAGGTTGATGATCTCGCCTTCCTGATCCATGATCCAGTCGAGGTATTTGTCTGCCGTCAGCGGCCAGCCGTCCCAATTCCGGTCGCTGAACCGGAATGCGATGTCGTCGCTCAGCCGGAAATTACGCAGCAGCAATTTCTGCTCCTGTTTGATGGCGTTGGCGTAGACGAAGTTCGGACTTTTCCAACCCAAAATATGTTTGGCTCCTTCGGTCAGTAAGGTGCGGTAGCCCATGTTGTAGACTATTTCGCCGATGCTGTCGCTGTAGATGAGTTCGGTGTTCCGGAAGGTTACGGGCCGCACGCCGAACAGCTCCTCTATGGTGTCTGCGTGCAGTTTTACCTGCCGCTCGAACTCCTCCGGGCTGGTCAGAGAGGCCAGTGAATGGGCGTAGGTCTCGGCCAGAAATTCGACGGCGCCGCTGTCTGCCAGCTGTTTGAAGCTGTCGATCACTTCCGGCGCATAGAACTTGAACTGCTCGATGGCGATCCCCGATATGGAGAACGATACGCGCACGTTCTCCGCCCCGTGCTCGCGGATGAGCTTGAGCAGCAGCCGGTTCATCGGCAGGTAGCATTCCGCGGCCACTTTTTGCAGAATGCTTCGGTTGAGGAAGTCGTCGAAATAGAAGTGGTCTTTGCCCATGTTGAAGAACCGGTATTTCTTCAGCCGGAACGGTTGGTGGACCTGGAAGTATAGATTGAGGTTTTTCATATGCTGTTGAGGTTGAGTATTCGGTTGTATGGCCTGGGATTCCGGATCCGGTATGGCGGGGTGGTTCTGTTGGCTATTCGGTTACCGATTTATAGACGTTCAGCACGTTTTTGGCCGCGCTGTCCCACTTGAGTGTCGTCACTTCCTCCTGTCCCTTGGTAATGAACATGTTGTGCAGTGCCGGATAGGTCACCAGGCTGTATATCGCGTCTGCCATGGCGTCCACGTCCCAATAGTCCACTTTCACGGCATGGGTCAGCACTTCCGCCACTCCGGACTGTTTGCTGATGATGACCGGCACGTTCGACCGCATCGCCTCCAGAGGCGAGATCCCGAACGGCTCGGACACCGACGGCATGACATAGACATCGCTCAGCTCGAACATCCGCCTTACTTCGTCCCCTTTGAGGAATCCGGTGAAATGGAACCGGTCGGAGATTCCCAGCTTGGCCACCCGCCGCACCACATGGTTGAGCATGTCGCCGCTTCCGGCCATCACGAACCGCACGTTCGGCAGGCGTTTCAAAACTTTCGCCGCCGCTTCGACGAAGTAATCCGGCCCTTTCTGGTAGGTAATACGTCCCAGGAAGGTGACGATCTTGTCCTCGACTCCCCGTTCCTCTTCCGGCCCTTCGTGCGCCTTGAACCGCACGCCGTTGTGCACGGTCACTACTTTCTCCGGGCTGATTCCGTATTTCTCGATCACGATATTCCGTGTCAGGTTGCTCACTGCCATCACCCGGTCGGCTGCTGCCATTCCCGTCCGCTCGATATTGTAGACGATGGTATTGATATTTTCGCCGCTGCGGTCGAACTCCGTGGCGTGCATATGCACCACCAGCGGTTTCCCGCTCACCCGCTTGGCTGCGATCCCTGCATAGTAGGTCAGCCAGTCGTGCGCATGGATCACGTCGAACTTTCCCTCCATCTCCTTGGCTACCTGTGCTGCCACCATTGCATACCGCGCCACTTCCTCCATCAAGTTGGCTCCGTACTTTCCGGTGAAGTTGTACCGTTGTTTCCAGATGTCCTGCGGCATGCCCCGCCGTTTCTCGTGCTGGAATTCGCTCCACTCGTTTTCGTACTCTTCCGGGCTGAGGTAGGGCACCAGGTTGGAGTTGATCTGGATAAAGGTCAGTTGTTTCCACAGCTCCTCTTCGGTCTCCAATGTCCCGTACGGCGCTTCGACGTCCGAGGCGTTCTTGATCTGCAAAAATCGCTGGTCTTCGTCGCCGTAGGCTTTTGGCACTACGAAGATCACCTCCACGCCCAGCTTCGAAAGCCCGCGCGTCAGGCCGTAGCATGCGGTTCCCAATCCCCCGGCGATATGAGGGGGAAATTCCCAGCCGAACATTAAAACTCTCATATGTACTGGTCCTTTCTTGTTTTCATGGATAAACGTTTTGTCTGCTTCGTAAAAGGGCTTTGTATATAAATCATCAGGCCGTAGGGTCGCGTTTCGATGATGGCTATCCCTGCTGCTCCTGTTCGCGGATCATGCGGTGCACTTGGAGTAAGGCTGCCACGCTGGGCGCGTAGGAGATGGCTCCGCAGGCTTCGTGCGGCGCGTCGCCGTCGTACGCTTCCGGCACCGAACCGATCCCGTAGTTGAGCAGGTCTTCTTCGAAGCCGTCGAGCAGCTCTTTGGCGTGCGTGATGAATCCTTTGCCGTACAGTCCGAATCCGGTGCGCACGTAGTGTTCCAGGAGCCACGGGAATACGGTGCCCTGGTGCCGGGCATTGTTGCGGCAGTACTCGTTGCCCCGGCAGATCCCCTGGTACTGGGGGCTGTTGGGGCTCAGGGTGCGCAAGCCTCTCGGCGTCAGCAGGTACGCTTCCGCCACTGTGAATATCTTCTGTCGTTCGCAGTCGTTCAACGGCGAATAGGGCAAAGAGCACGCCAAAAGCATGTTCGGCCGTATGTCCGTGTTCTTTTCTCCGTTGTGGTAGACATAGTCTGCCAGATACGGCTGCTGGGGGTTCTGCTCCAGCCAGAAAGCGGCCTTGAAATTGTCCCGGATGCGTTCCGGCATTTCGACCCATTCTTTCACGAACGTGTCGTCCCCGCCTACCTGCGCCAATTCCAGAGTATAGCACACTGCGTTGTACCACAAAGCGTTTACCTCCACGGCGAATCCGGGCCTTTGCGTCACCGGCCGGCCGTCGTTCATGGTGTTCATCCAGGTCAGCGGCCGTCCCGGCATTTCGGCCCAGATCAGGCCGTTGCCTGCCATGTGGATATACCGTTCGCGCTCGTCGTCGTACCAGTCGGCGGCGTTCTCCGTGTTGTCGTTTCCGATTCCGTCCCGGTAGGCATACAGTATTTCTTTCATCGCCGTCCCGTACCGTGCCCAGATCTCGCTCTTCCCGCCCGGGATGAACGATTCCAGCTGCTGTAAGGCATAGAAGAACCATAGCTGCGTGTCGGCGGCGAAGTGGGTGCCGAATATGCCGTCGTGCAGCCGGTTCTCGACATGATAGTCCAGGATCTCCACGCACTGATCTGTCATCCGATGCGGCTGTGTCAGGGTGATCCCTGCCAAAGCCATGAATGTCTCCCGGCTCCGGGCGTTATACCACGGGTAACCGGCTGTCAGTGAAGTGTGGTTCTCTTTAAGGATGAGGAACTGCCGCGCCGAATGATATAGAACCGGCAAAAATTCCGTCTTCACTGTCCGTCGCGCGATCTCCTCGTCGAAAACCTGTGCGAGCTGTTCCGGCTGCATTTCGGAGGTGGAGCCCGAGAAGATCACGCTCTCGCCTGTCGCGATATCCATCTCGAAATATCCGGTTGTCAGCAAATCTTCCCGGAACGGATACCCGCGCCGTTCCTCCTCGATGTACTCGAAGTTGTGGTACCAGTCGGGTGCCGCCACGAACTTGGCGCTCTTGTTGACTTGCATATGGAGCCACGGGAACCGGGGATACAAACGCGATTTGACTCCTCCCGCGATCGGGTGCGACTTCCCGTCGGCTTCCATGTTGGCATGGCTCAACCCGTGCCGCGATCGGAATGCCAAAAACGGTCGCAGCCGTAATTTGGTCGCCGACTGTGCTTCCAGCAATGTGTACCGGATCAAAAGCTGCTCCGCCGTATGCACCCACAGCATCTCCTTTTTCAGGAGTACGCCGCCCACGCGGTATATGATGGTTGGGGTCGGCGTGTACGAGAAGTCCACGATATATTTGTGTCCCCGCGGTTCGTAAATCCCCGGAAAGCGGTGTATGGCCAGGTTGAACTCCTGTTCGTGCTGGATCACGGTCTCGTCCAGCGACGACAGGAGTACGAAATCTTCTCCGCCCAAGGCGTCTACCGGGCATACCATCAGACCGTGGTATTTCCGGGTGTTGCAGCAAACGATGGTGGTGTTCATGTACCCGCCCGCCCGGTTGGTACTGAGCATTTCGCGCTGCAGCGAGTATTCGAGGTTGCCTAATGCCTGTTTGTTGAATTGTAATATTGCCATAGTTGTCTGTCCTGTCTGTATGTGGTTCGGGTGCGGTATGTCGATGTCGGGGTTTCTGTGCAAACTATAGGCCACGACTGCCGGCGGGCGGGCCGAAGTGTGGGTTGTTGCGGAAAAATAGGTTAATGCTCTGTGTGTCCGCCCCGCCCCGCGATAGGTGGCGGAAATGGCGCGTGGGTATTGGGAATGTGATTAATGAACCGGGATATTCGAGGCAATAGCTCACCGTAAATATACTGTTTTCTTTTTGTTTTCCGGTGTGTTTTTTGTGTTAATTCTGTAAAAAAAGGAGAACTTTCGTGGGAAGTTCTCCTTTCGTGTCTTGCCTGGCCGGGAGGTTTTGCTATTGCCGGCTCGGTTTGATGTCTTTTATCCGGAGCTGTGGGGTGACGTTGCCCTGGTAATGGTTTTCCACTACGTTGTAGCAAATGTCGATGGCTCCGCCCCGTTTGATGTGGTCGAAATGGTCGGTCTGCCCGAATGCGATGGCGGACATCGGGGTGAAAGGGCGCTGTCCTTGTATCAGTTCCATCTTCAGGTGTTCGCCGCGCGCGCCGACCAGCCGTGCCGTGCCGTTGTCGCTCACGTTCCGGGTGATGAACACGGGGGCGGGGTTTCCTGGCCCGAATGGCTGGAAGGCGTTCAGGGTCCGACGGAAAGCCGGCGTAATGTCGGCGAATTGCAGCGGTTCGTCGATGTCGATCTGCGGCACGAGCATGTCCGGCTCGATATTGGCTTCCACGTAGGCTTCGAACCGGGCTTTGAACTCTTCGACCCGTTCGGGTTTCATGGTCAGTCCGGCGGCGTAGGTGTGTCCTCCGAAGTTCTCCAGCAGGTCGGAACAGGACTCGACAGCCTGGTAGAGGTCGAATCCCGGAACCGACCGCGCCGATCCGGTCACCAGTCCGTGGCTCATGGTCAGCACCACGGTGGGCCGGAAGTAGGTCTCGATCAGCCGCGATGCCACGATCCCGACCACTCCTTTCATCCAGTTCGGGTTGTAGATCACGGTGCATTTCTTGGCCTGCAGTTCCGGGCTTTGCTCAAGGTAGCTGTGGGCTTCGAGGGTGATGTTCCGGTCGATGCTTTTGCGGTCTTTGTTGAAGGTGTCGATCTGCTGGACGAAGTAGAGTGCCCGCTGTTCGTTGAGTGCGGTCAGCAGCCGCACGGCGGTGCGTCCCCCGGACTGCGCCCGCGGGTCCTCTTCGTCGATCTCGATCTCCATGCGCCCGGCGGCGTTGATGCGCGGCCCGATCTTGAAGACGATGTCGTCGATGGCGATGTTGTGTCGTTCCAGTCCGCACAGCTTGATGATGGCGGCAAGGCCTTTGTTGGGCTGGCTGTTGAGCCTCACGAGGCCGTAATGGGCCAGTATCCGGTTCTCGCCGATAATGGGTACGATGTCCGAGGCGATGCTCACGGCCACCAGGTCCAGCAGCGGTTCGATGGTGTCGAACGGCAGTTCTTTGAACTGGCAGAAGGCCTGTACGAGCTTGAACCCGACTCCGCATCCGGAGAGGTCTTTGAAGGGGTAGGTGCAGTCGGCCCGCTTGGGGTCGAGCACGGCCACGGCCTGGGGGATGGATTCTCCCGGCAGGTGGTGGTCGCAAATGATGAAGTCAACTCCTTTGCGCTTGGCGTAGGCCACTTTGGAACAGGCTTTGATTCCGCAGTCGAGGGCGATGATCAGCTTCGCTCCGTTGTCGGCGGCATAGTCGATCCCCTTTTCCGAGATGCCATACCCTTCGGCGTACCGGTCGGGTATGTAGAAAAGCAGGTCGTCCATCCACCGCGAGAGGAAGTTGTAGACCAAGGCCACGGCGGTGATCCCGTCTACGTCGTAGTCGCCGTAGACCATCACGCGTTCCCGGTTGGATATGGCTTGCTCGATCCGCTGGACGGCGAGCATCATATCTTTCATCAGGTACGGATCGTGCAGTTCGTCGAGTTTGGGATCGAAGAATTGCCGTGCCAGTTCCGTTGTGTCTATGCCGCGCTGAACCAAGAGGTTCGCCAGCCTGGGGTCGATGCCGAGCGTGGTGGAGAGTGTCTCCACTTTCGCCGCATCGCCCGCAGGCCGGACGACCCACTTCTTGTCTGCGTGCATAATGTTCTATTTTTTTGTTTGCTTTTTTTCATCGTTGTCTGGCGTGCCGCAGGGCACTTCTTGTTTGGTTCCGTATCTGAATCCTCTGTTTTGTCAGAAACGGAAGAGCGGCTTTTCAAGGTTGCGGGCCTTCCTGGAGCCGCAACCTTGCGCTGCTTTTTGCGGTTCGGGTCAATAAATCGACCTTGGTCGATTTATTGACCTGCTTCGGGCCGACCGTACCGGGCTGTCCTGTGCGGGCGGTGTCCGGGCGACTCGGGCGGGACTTGAGATGCTGCGCTTCTCGTTGTTAAATCCCGAAGAGTTTCATAAAGTTCCGCACAAAAGCCTCTTTCACCTGGGTCATATCCGGCACGGTTCTGCTGCCTTTCTCGGGGTCGGCCAGCTCCGCCTCCATGGAGGTAACTCCTTTGTCGGTAAATCCGCAGGGGTTGATATAATCGAAGTACTTCAAATCGGTCGTCACATTCAAGGCGAATCCGTGCATGGTCACGAACCGCGACGCTTTGACTCCGATCGCGCAAATCTTCCGCTCCGGTCTGGTGCCGGTCGCCGGGAGCCAAACCCCTGTCGCATGCTCCACCCGCTGTCCTTCGATCCCCCACTCTGCGATAGTCGCTATCACGCTCTCTTCCAGCAAATGAATATACTCTTTCAGTCCCGGCCTGGCGCCTCTTTCTGTCCGGATCGTGGAGAGGTCGAGGATCGGATAGCCCACCAGCTGTCCGTATCCGTGGTAGGTAATGTCGCCGCCGCGGTCGATGTGGTAGTAACTCGCTCCTATGCTTTTCAGGAACGTTTCGCTCACCAGTAAATTGTTTGCCTGTCCGCTTTTGCCCAACGTGTAGACGTGTGGATGTTCGCACAGCATCAGCACGCCCCGCGCCCCGTCGTCTGCCGGCTGTCCGGCTGTGGCGAGAAGCGCATCGAAGTGCGCCTGTTGTTGCGTCCACGCTTCTCCGTAGGCGATCACTCCTTTGTCCTGCACTTCGATCATTTTGCCTCTCCTGTTTTCGTTAGTGTAGACAATGGTTTGTGCGTTTTGGCAGCCGTGGGCGCGAGCCGGTCGGCCATATAAGACGAACGTACCAGCGGCCCGCTTTCGGTATATATGATGCCTCGTTCGATCGCCGCCGTCTTGTATTTCTCGAAAATATCCGGGTGGATGTATTCCGCCACCGGATAATGCCGCGATGTCGGTTGCAGGTACTGCCCGATGGTCATCCGCCGCACGCCGGCATCAGCCAGGTCGTCCATGGCGGACAGCACTTCGTCGTAGGTTTCCCCCAGTCCAACCATAATGGCGCTTTTGGCCAAGTCCGGGCCGTGGGATGCGATATGCCGCAGCACGTTCAGCGAGGTGTCGTAAGAGGCGCGTCTGTCCCGCACTTCCGGCGAGAGGCGCCGCACGGTTTCGAGGTTGTGCCCTACGATGTCTGCCCCGGCATTCAAAATAATGTCTAAATGTTCGGTCTGTCCCGAGAAGTCGGGTATCAGCAGTTCGATGGTGGTTTCCGGATTGAGTTCGCGAATGGTTTTCACTGTGGCCGCCCAGTGTGCCGCTCCCCCATCCGGAAGATCGTCGCGGTCCACGGAGGTAATAACGGCGTGCCGCAGCCCCATAAGTTGCACGGAGCGTGCGATCTTCGCCGGCTCATGAATGTCCGGCGGCAAAGGCCGAGCCGAAGATTTCGTGGCGCAGAAGCGGCAGGCGCGGGTGCAGGTGTCGCCCCCGATCATAAAAGTGGCAGTCCCCCGGCTCCAACATTCGGATATGTTGGGGCAGCGGCCGCTCGCGCAGATCGTATGTAAATCGTGCCGCCGCACGGTCGCGGCGACATCGGCGTAACGCGGATCGTTATGAAGTTTTACTTTAAGCCATTCCGGTTTGTGCGTGCCGACTTTCTCATGGTTTGAGGGCATTATCGGTTTTCATTTTTCTATTAACTACAAAGTAACGAAAAATCCCCCACATTTCCGAGGCTCTTTTGTCGCCGTTTTATAATCGTAGGATTTAAAAACGGTAGGAGGCTGTGACGAAGAAGTTGATGCCTTGTGCGTAGTAATACTTCGAGTCCAGCGGCAGGTAGTCGCCTGCCGAATTCCTGCGCAGCCGCGACGACTCGTAGCCCCAGGTCCGGATGTTACGGCGGTTCAGCACGTTGTTGATCCCCGCATAGATACCCAGCCGCTGGTCGCCGAGGTGAAACGTCTTGCCGAGAAAAAGGTCGACCGTCGCTCCCGCCCCGAAATCCTTCTGATCCATTAAAAACCCTCGGTCCATCAGCTGGAAGGCCCGTTCCGTGCGTCGCAGCGGAGTCGGGGAGATGTAGTTGCCCGCAAAGCCGTTCAGCGCTGTCGAGAAAATCCACGACCGCGGCGTGTACTCGATCTCCAACACCCCGACCGTCTGCGGCCCCGCTGCCACATGCAGGCTTTTGTAGTAGACCGTTTCGATCCCCGCCATTTCACCTGTGCTCTCCTGCAATTCGAGCGCCGTCGGGTTCGCGGTGTAGCGGTTGTCCGACACCACTCCCGCCGCGCGGAGCCAAAGTTGCCGGCCCAGCTGCACCTCCGCCGAAAGTTCGATCCCCAAGTGCCGCGTGTCGATGCCTGACAGCAGGTAGTTGCAGTAGAAATGGTTCAGGTCGTCGTAGAAATCGCGCACTTCCGTGCGGTTGCGCAGCGCCGTGGCGAAGGCTCCGAAATAGGCCCGGAAGAACGGCGTGCGGTAGTCGACATTTACCTCCGCTCCCAAGATGCTCTCGCTTTTCAGATCAGGAACCGGTGCATTTCGGTACTCCGGCGAGATGAAGGCGTTCTGCGGTGTCGGGGCGAGGCTCTGCGCCGTGAGACGGAAACCGGCCCGGAAACGGTTGCCGATATTGTAGCCCGCCCCGCCCCGGATGAACCATTCGGCCCGTGCGAGCCACGGCGACCGGCCGAACGACTCCGAACCGGGGAAATTCTGTTTGTCATAGTAGCCGAAACGATGATACGCCGCTGTCCCTACGGCCCCCGCTGCTTCGAAATCCCATTCCCGGTAACGCTTGGTAAAGCGCGTCCACAGCCGCGGGAAAAGCGCCTGCATGGAGTACTTGTAGCCGAACTCCTCGCCCTCGCGTACCTGCCGGTTCGGGTGGCGCATGTCGCTCTGCGTATTGTTTTGGACATCCTCCGGATTCTCGGCGAAAACGTCCACGTCCAGCCAGTAGTCCGCACCCAGTAAGTCGTCCAGCTGCTTGTAATTCAGGTTCTCGGCGGCGAACAGTTCGATGCCGCCCCGCAACAGCGTTTTGGCATCCGGCCGCCATTCCGCCACCGACTGCAAGGTGAACTCGCGGTAGTCCCGCACCCGGCTGGCGAGGATATAATGCGCCCGCGGGTTGTCGTAGCGGTTCCGTTCGACCAGCGAGGTCCAGTCGATCTGGCGTACGTTCTCGTCCGTGCGCCACAGGTCGGTGACGATCCTGCGCATCTGACTTCCTTCCGGCTGGAAACTCGGCATGTTACGGTAGTAGTCGGGCCGTGGGTTCGGCGCGTTCTGCCAGTCGAGGCCGGAGTAGCTTTCCGTGCCGAATCGTGCCGCGAGGGTCGTGACGAGTCTGAATCTTTCGTCTCCAGAGCTGTATTCGTGGGTCAGCATGGCCACCGGCTGCCGGGCTTCGCGCACGTTGGCCGACCGTTGTTTGCCGTTCCAGCGGCCCCACGCCGGGTTGTAGAGGTTGTTGCCCGTCAGTTCGTAGGCTTCTGCCGTCGAAGCCGACTGCAAGGCGTGCCGGGTCGGGGCATACCATGCTGTCAGCGCGATCCGGTGCCTGTCGTCGCCGAACCGTTTCGACACCGACCCGAAGGCGGCCCAACTGTCGTTCCACACGCCGTCGATCGAATAGGACCGGCCCCACGACCGCCCGGCAAAGAGGGAGTATCCCCATCCGTTCGTTGCGTTCTCGCCGGAGTTGTAGCCCGCCGTGCCGCGAAAATTATAGCTTCGGTCGGAGGTGGAGAAGGTTAGTTTGCCGCCGCGTGATTGCTGCCACGGCAGGATATGCCGATCTTCGGAACGTCCGACGGAGTAGGGAATGGTCTGGTCGGCGGCGTAAATCTCCGTGCCGACGGAGGTCAGGCCGCTGACGGCGTTCCATGCCGGGGCGCCGCGGAACCAGTCGGTGAATGCGACACCGCCCATGCGGAAATCGCGGTACCGCCAGTCGTAGCCCCGCGGCTTATAACGTAGGAAGCTGAATCCGAAATCGGTGGCCTGCCCGAAGTAGCTGTCGTATGCCTGCAAAGGGCCGAACTCGAATGCGTCTTCCTCGCTGTCCAACTGCCACAGAGGAGTACGCTCCGCGGCAGGATCCTGTGCGTCCTGTGCGGATGTTTTGCTGTATGCGGTCAGTAAAATAATGAAAAGCGTCAGAAAAATACGCATCGGCTTTGGGAGGTGTAAAAAAAGCACGGTATCTTTTGCTAAACGCCCCACCAAGGACAACTACGACCTCTTCCAACGCGAATAGCTCCAGACCCGTGCCGTGTTTGCATGTTTCTGAAGCTCGTTGGAAAGCTCTAAGGATGGTGTAGTTGTTTTGGTGGGGAGCTTTAGTATGTAAGAACAGTTTTTTGCGGCCGCGGCCTGTGGAGGATTCGCAACTTTAGTTGCGGGCCTCCGCGGGAATGTATAAATCCGGTGGTAGGCAGACTTCGATTTACGTTAAGTTCCCGTTGGTTGTCGGTTTCCTGGCCAGCGGCGGACATGTTATCCCCTTAGGCCACTCAGCCCGGAGCCACCCCCGGCGTAGGGCTGCACTCGCGATGCTCGTTTTGCCTCCGCTGGCTCCGGGCCGCACGGTCTGACCGCAAATGCTGCCTGCTGGCGTGGGAAAGACAATAGTCTTGTCAACGACAAAGGTAGCGATTTTTGAACGTGTATGCGGTGAGCATGCCGTTTTCGTCAGCGGGCGGCTGTTATTCGGATAAATACAATCCCGACCGGTGTGTGCCCGAAGGTACCGCCCGTCGTTTGAAGGGCCGGGACGCCGGGTGGTTTCAGCCTTATGCTCACGCCGAGCATAAGGCCGTCATCGAATAAAGCCACGTGGAATGGCAAGTCGATCGTTGGGCTCTGCGCCAGCGGGCGGGCCGGACGGCAGCTGCCCTGCATCGTCGAAGCCCCTTCGGTCCCTGCCGGACGGCTATTTTCCCTGCCCGACGTACCCTTGGTTGTCGATATACCACGACGTTCCGCCGAAACCCGGCGCTACGATGCGGTAGGCATCCCCCGCGGCATAAACGACGGGTTTGAATTCAAGTCCCTTGACTTTGATTCCGGCGGCTTTCAGCTCCTCCGGCGTAGTGGCCCAGCGGCCGTTGGCGTCCCGGAACTCCCGTTGGCGGAAGTAGAGCTGCCGCAAGGCCCACTTGACATCTTCGTTCGGGTTCCACACGAACGGCGCGGTGCCTTTGCCTGCCGTAGTGGTCGAGAATTGGAGGAAACCCCAGTATTCCGGCTCGTGGATGCTGATCTTGCCGCTCGGCGCCCACACCCAGTTGTCTTCCGGGGTCTTGGGCCGCTTCGCGTACTTGCCGTCCACCAAGTCGAGCTGCCACTGCACCCGCGAGAAGTTCAGCCGCCACTGTTCGCCGTCTTCCACCTGATTTTTGCCGTATTGTACTTCCAGCAAGGTCGAGAGCGGGATCGCCATCTCGAATGTCCACTTTTCGTCGGTGTCCGTCGGGTCGTTCAGCGTTCCGTAGAGCTTGACTGCCGAACGCATGCCGTTCATATTCCATGCGTTGAGCGGCGCTCCCCCGTCGCGGTAGGGGCGGGTCAGCATCAGGTCCCATTCGGTTCCCAGGGCATTCACCTCGAATTCCATATAGTGGTGGGTGCTTCCCGTGACGTCGAGGAAAACTTCGAAGTCGTTGTCATGAAAAATAACGGATTCCCGTTCGGTTAGGGTCGCCCAGAGGTTCGGTTCGATCATCTCGGCGGCGATGTAGAGGTTCTTGTCGTCCCACATCAGTTTGGCGCGGCAGCGGTGACGCGGGGTGACGGGCCGGTTCTTGCCTTCTATGTCCACGAAATCCGAAGTCCATGGCACGTCGGCCCACTCCGGGGTGTCGATGTTCCCGTCGATGGTCACGGCCTGCGGCGCGCGGTAGCAGATATAATGCGGCGGCAGGAATTCATAAGGGGTGTCGAATTCGATGTTTTTCTGCGCAAAAAGGGTGGTCGCGGTGCCGGTGAGCAAGGCGGTGATGAGGATGAGTGCTTTTTTCACGAAAGTTTATTTGGTTGGGTTCTAATTTCTTTTCAGCGGGGTGACTGCATTCGGTTTCGGTTCGTGTCCGG
>CAZAPI010000010.1:14686-21502 GCA_964486945.1 uncultured Rikenella sp.
GCCCGGCGATTCTGCGAATCGCGGAATTACCTGACTTTTTGCAGCACGGCGTCGGTGATGTTCACCAGGTTGCCCTGCCAGTAAAGTTCGCCTCTGGAGTCGACCAGGATCGTGTAGGGCAGGAACTGCACGTTGAAGGCCTGGTAGACTTTGCCGTCCGGGTCGGTGCCGATGTGGTACCGGTCGCCGTACTCTTTCAGAAGTTTGTCGGCGGCCGGCCCTTTGCGGGCCACCAGCACGACGATTCGGATGCCTGAATCGCCGTTGCCGTATTTTTGCCGGATATCGGCCAGCTTCGGGAAGAAGCGGGCCGAGGTGGCGTTGTCCGGGTCGTAGAATTCGACCAGCATCGGAGCGGTCTGGCCCGATCCCGGCCCGGCGGGAGCCGAGGTCAGCCAATGCACTCCCCTGAAATCGGGTATGCGCGAGCCGATCACCATCTTCTGGGCAAAAACTGGAACTGTTGCCAGCAGGGCGAGGCTTAACATAAGGAGCTTTTTCATCGTTCGGAGGTATTAAGCCCTCCCGTCCCCGCCGCGGAAAGTGCGATGAAATGTTGAACAGGGCAATTATCCTGCCAGCTGCTGCATCTCGATCAGCTTGTGGTAGATGCCTTCCTGGGCCATCAGCTCGGCGTGGGTTCCCTGTTCGGCGATCCGGCCCGACTCCACCACGATGATCTTGTCGGCATGCTGGATCGTGCTCAGCCGGTGGGCGATCACCAGCGAGGTGCGTCCCTTGAGCAGGGACGACAGCGAATCCTGCACCAGCCGCTCGCTTTCGGTGTCGAGTGCCGAGGTGGCTTCGTCCAGGATAAGTATGTCCGGGTTGCGCAGCACTGCCCGCGCGATGGAGAGGCGCTGCCGCTGTCCTCCCGACAGTTTCATCCCCCGGTCGCCGATGTTGGTCTGGAACCCGTGTTCTGTCTCCATGATAAAGTCGTAGGCGTTGGCCACCCGGGCCGCTTCCATCACCTCTTCGAGGGTGGCGGTGTCGTTCCCCATGCGGATGTTCTCCTCGATGGTATCGTTGAAGAGCACCGTCTCCTGCGCTACGATCCCCATATGGGCGCGCACGCTCTCCACTTGATAGTCGCGCAGGTCGGTGCCGTCGACCAGTACCGTTCCTGCGTCCGGGTCGTAAAAGCGGGGGATCAGGTCGGAAATGGTCGATTTTCCGCCGCCCGATGGCCCTACGAGCGCTACGGTCTGTCCTTTCGGGATGGTGAACGATATGTCGTTGAGCACCTGCCGGTCTTCGTACGAGAATGACACGTTCCGGAATTCGATCCCTTCGGTGAATTCGGTCAATGCTTTTGCATCCGGCTTGTCGGTGATCACGGGCGCTGTGTCCATCACTTTCAGCACGCGCTCCCCGGCGGCAATCCCCTGGTTGATATTACCGAAAGCATCCGCGATGGCCCGCGCCGGGCGCGTCACCTGCGAGAATGCTCCGAGGTAGGCGATGAAGGCCGCCGCCGTCAGGTCGCCGTTCAGGATCATGTTGCCCCCGTAAACCAGGATGAAAGACAGGGAGGTGATCCCCAGGAATTCGCTCATCGGCGAGGCGAGCTGCTGTCGCCGGGCGATGGAGCGCATGATGTCGGAATAGCGGCCGTCGAGCTTGCGGAATTTCCGGTCGATGTAGCTGGTGGCGTTGTAGCCTTTGATGGTCTTGATGGCGCCGAGCGATTCGTCGAGCAGGCTGACCATCTCCCCGAAGGCCTGTTGTCCTTCGGTGGCCGAGCGGCGCAGTTTCTTGACGATGTAGCCGATGCAGAAGGCGATCACGGGCAGCACGGCGATGGTGAATAGCGTCAGGTGGAACGAGATGCCGATCAGCAGCACGAAGTAGCCGAGCAGCAGGAAGGGTTCCTTGAAGAAGATCTGGAAAGTGCTGGTGATGCAGAACTGAACGACCTGCACGTCGGAGGTGATTTTGGAGATGATGTCGCCTTTGCGTTCGTTGCTGAAGTAGCCGACCTGGAGTTGCACTACGCGGTCGAACATGGTGTCGCGGATCTGCTGGAGGGTGTGGATGCGCAGGTTTTCGAGCGTGCGCTGGGCGAAGTAGCGGAACAGGTTGCTCAGGAACACGATCACGACGGTCAGGATCGCCAGCATGAAGAGCATGTCTTTGATGGTGTATCCGGCTCCGGCCACTCTGTAGAGTCCGTAGTTCATCACGGCTTTGGCGTATTCGGAGCTGAGCTCGAAGTGAGGCATGGTCGTGACGGCCTCCATCATGGACTTGGCGTCGAACATGGTCTGGATGATGGGGATCAGCATGGCGAAGGTCATCGTGTTGAAGACCGTGTGCAGGATGATGCAGATGAAGTATGGGACGGCGTAGCGGCTGTAGGGCCGGCCGAACCGGAGTATGCGGAAGTAGGTGTTCATGCGGGTAAAGGTAATGCTTTTTCCGGGATCTGCCAGTGGGCGGCACACTCGTTCGGGGATGGCTGGTGATGATGAGGGGGGCGTTCGCAGTATTGTACCTCGTTGGGCTTCTTTATCGGATTTGCATTACTTCAGCGGAGAGGGGGCGCAGGAGCAGTGCGGTCCGGAAAGTCGGCCTTGCGCGCTGGCCGCTATGCGGCCGTCTCCGAAGTGCGCTGGCCGAACCTGAGAGAGTGAGTGGCAGAAGTTCCATGTCGGCGGCGGGCCCGAGATGTGTTTTCGGGCCGCCGCGAATGCCGGATTTGTGCCGCCTTCGAAGGATACATCCGCCACCGCGAAGTGTTCGTGGCGACTGAGCCGCCGCAGGAACGGGAACCGGGACAATAAATGGGGGGGATGCCGGGCTATTGCGGGTCGGCCTCTGCGATAATGTGGACTGTCGAATACTGTTTGCGTACCTGCGCGAGGATCTCCAGCAGGATCGCCTTGGCGCGCGCCACCGACCGTTGCCGCTCGATGCGAAGCAGGATGTGGAGAATATGGATGTTCTGCACCCGGTCCACCTGCGGTTCGAACGGCGGCGACACGCGCCGGCCGAACCGCTCGTGCAGCAGGGCTTCGCTTCGCTGTGCGGCAGCGGTCGCCAGCTGTTTGTCCGGATGCCGGAAGGTCAGGCGCAGCATCCGCACGTAGGGTGGGTAGAGCAGTCCTTGCCGCTCTTCCATCTCGTGGAGGTAGAATCCCTCCGCGTCGTGGTTCGCCACGGCGATCAGCGCCGGATGGAGCCGTTGCGAGCTTTGGATCACCAGTTCGCCGCTGCCGTCCGTCGGGAGCAGGGCTTTCAGCTGCGTCAGCAGCTGGAAAGCCCGCTCGGCGGCCCTGAAGTCAGGATGCGCCAGCATGTTGTCCGCGTTGATGACTCCCACTAACCCGATCCGTTCGCCCGCCTGTGCCGTGCGGGCTACCATCTGGGTGCCGACCAGTATCCCGGTCTCCCCTTCGGCCAGGTCGGTCAGTATTCGTCCCAGCGCTCCGGCTCCTTTGGCCGTGTCGGTGTCCATGCGGGCGATCTTCGTCTTCGGGAACAGTTCCGCTGCGAACTCTTCGATCCGTTCGGTGCCGATCCCCCGCGGCACCAAGGCACGCATGCCGCATGCGCCGCAGGCGGACGAATAGGGCTGCGACCGGCCGCAGTAGTGGCACACGAGGGACGAGCTCTCCTTGTGGTAGGTGAGGGTCACGTTGCAGTTCGGGCAGGTCGGCGTAGCCCCGCAGTTGGCGCACTCCACGTAGGGCGCGAAGCCGCGCCGGTTCTGGAACAGCACTGCCTGTCGCCCCTCGGCGAGCGTCTCTCCGATCCGTTTGTGCAGGTATTTCGAGATCAGGCCTTTGCCCCGCTCCAGCACGGTGACTTGCGGACGGAGTGTCCCCGGCGGGGCGGGGATGCGGATATGGCCGTATTTACCTCCCTCTCCGGTGGCGTTGAGCCAGCTTTCGGTCGACGGGGCGGGGCTGGCGAGCAAGGTTTTCGCTTCGTGCAGGTGGCTCAGCATCAGGGCGGTGTCGCGAGCGTGGTACCTTGGGGCGGGATCGCCCTGCCGGTAGTTCGGGTCGTGTTCGTGATCGACGATCACCAGCCCCAGCCGGCGGAAAGGCAGGAAGAGTGCGGAACGGGTGCCCACGACCAGTCCCACGCTGTCGGGCCGGTCGATCATCCGCTGCCAGGCGGCGCTCCGCGCCCGGTCGGTGAGGTGCGAATGGAAAAAGAGGCAACAAGGGCCGAAAGCGGTTTGCAGGGCGTTGGTGACCTGCGCGGTCATCACGGTGTCGGGCAGCAGCAACAGGACTTGCCGACCGGAGGCGATCTCGTTTGCCGCGAGGGTGAGGTATAAAGGTATGGTGGTATTGCGTGTGTCGGCGATCTCGCCGTCGAGCAGTACGGTGTTGTATGTCTCGAAAGCGTCGGTCACCGCTGCGGCGTAAGGCGATTCCGGCTCTGGCAGCTCCGGCGGCGGAAGCGGGGGCGAAACCCGGTTCAGGTCGGAAGGGATGATCTCCTGCTGTTCCAGTATGCCGCGCTCGGCGAGCTTGAGCAGGGCGGCGGCGGGTATGGTTTCGGTGATGTCGGAGCGCAGCACCCACAACTCCTGCTCGTCGCGGGGAGTGAGTTGCGGTTCCCCGTCGGGGGTGCAGGGCAAAAACGAGAGGTAGGCCAGCAAGGCTTTGCACTGCACTTTGGCCCGCCGTATCTCTTCCAGCGTTTCCGTGATTTTGGTCGAGGAGCGGTACTCCGGGGCGAGCCGGACGTAGAGCTCGGCGGAGGGGCGGTAGCTGCCGCTCCGTATCCCGGCCGGGAGCGCTGCTTTCATCACTTCGCCGGTGGTGCAGAGGTAGTAGGAGCCCATCCATTCCCAGAGGCGAATCTGCTCCGGCAGCACGAAGGGCTGCCGGTCGATGATTTCGAGCAGGTATTTCGGCCCGTTTTTCGAGGCGGGCGGCGTCCGGTGCAGGGCGACGACGATGCCTTCGCAGATTTTGCTTTTGCCGAGCGGCACGCGCACGCGCATTCCCACCGCCACCGTCGCGCTTTCGGGCACGGCGTAGGTGAAGGCTCTCGGCACGGTGAGGGGCAAGAGTATGTCGGCAAAGGTCATGGTTGCGTTTTGCTGTTGGTTCCGTTCCGGTAAAGAACAGTACCCCCAAACGCGAAGATTGGGGGTATTCTTACCGCTATGCGGTGGCCGTTTAGGAGAGGAAGCCGAGCAGGATACCCGCCGCCACGGCCGAGCCGATCACTCCGGCCACGTTCGGCCCCATGGCGTGCATCAGCAGGTAGTTGGTCTTGTCGTAGTGCATCCCCACTTCCTGCGAGACGCGCGCGGAGTCGGGCACTGCCGAAACTCCCGCGTTCCCGATCAGCGGGTTGATCTTGTTCCCCTCTTTAAGGAACAGGTTGAAGAACTTGACGAACAGCACTCCGCCGAAGGTCGCCACCACGAAGGATGCTGCCCCGAGTCCGAAGATACCCAGCGATTTCCATGTCAGGAAGGTGGTCGCCTGTGTCGAGGCCCCCACCGTCAGCCCGATCAGGATCGTCACGATGTCGATCAGCGGCCCGCTGGCGGTAGTGGCCAGGCGCTTGGTTACGCCGCTTTCTTTCAGCAAGTTGCCGAAAAAGAGCATTCCCAGCAGCGGCAAGCCGGACGGTACGAGGAAGCAGGTCAGCAGCATCCCCACCAACGGGAACAGGATCTTTTCGCGCTGCGATACCTGACGCGGCGGCCTCATGCGGATCACTCGTTCTTTTTTGGTCGTCAGCAGTTTCATGATCGGCGGCTGGATCACTGGCACCAGGGCCATATACGAATAGGCCGCAATAGCGATCGCCCCCATCAGGTCGGGCGCGAGCTTGGAGCTCAGGAAGATCGCCGTCGGGCCATCGGCCCCTCCGATGATCCCGATAGCTCCCGCTTCGGCGGCTGTAAAG
This sequence comes from uncultured Rikenella sp., assembly GCA_964486945.1. GTDB lineage: Bacteria > Bacteroidota > Bacteroidia > Bacteroidales > Rikenellaceae > Rikenella. The sequence goes on from CAZAPI010000010.1 coordinate 20,573, forward strand.
CCCAATGCCAGGGCCGCGATATAGGCCCCGAAGATCCCCAATTGCGCCGCGGCTCCGATCAGCATCAGTTTCGGATTGGAGATCAGCGCCGAGAAGTCGGTCATTGCTCCGATTCCGAGGAAAATAAGCGGCGGGTAGACCCCTTTCAGCACCCCGAAATAGAGGTAGTTCATCACCGATCCGTCTTCGTAGACTCCGATCTGGAGCCCCGGCACGAACGGGATGTTCCCCACGAGTATCCCGAACCCGATCGGCAGCAGCAGCATCGGCTCGTATTTCTTGGCAATGGCCAGGTAGATGAATGCGAGGCCGAAAGCGATCATGATGAGATGTCCGGAGGTCACGTTCGCAAAGCCGGTATAGCCCAGGAACTGCCGGAGGTTCTCACCGATAAATTCAATAAAGCTGTGATTCTCCATAGCGCGTTACCCGATTGTGATTAATACGTCGCCTTCGAGCACCGAGTCTCCTTTGCGGGCCTTGATCTCCTTGACGGTGCCGTCGCGGTCGGAGTCGATGTTGTTCTCCATTTTCATGGCTTCGAGGATCATCAGCCGCTGGCCGGTCTTCACGGCGTCGCCGACTTGCACCATCACGTCGAGCACCACGCCGGGCAGGGGCGACTTGATGTTCCCCGCGGTCACCGAGGCGGTGGAAGCCGGGCTTGTGGTCCGCGCTGTGGCCGGATGCGATTCGGTGGTGGTCGCCACTGTCGGCTGCTGCACGATTCTAGGCGTTTTGGATACTTTCGGGGCGTTCATGCCTTCCACTTCGACTTCGTACTCGGTCCCGTTGACGTTCACCAACGCGGTGTTGTCCTCCACGTTGGATATGGATACGGCGTATTCGTTGCCGTTGATCTTGATCTTATACTCTTTCATGTAAATCTCTTTTTATCAGTTTGTTTAGTTAGAAATTCAGCGATACGTA